>CADAWZ010000017.1 GCA_902791745.1 uncultured bacterium | reverse complement strand
ATCTTCTTTTTCTTTTTTATCGCTATCCTTATCGTCATCTTTATTTTGTTCTTTTTCTCTCTCTTCTTCTAACTTTTTAATTCTCTCAGGTCTCCATTCGGTCTTTCTTTCTTCTGCACGCATTTCTGAATATTTTTCCAAACAATGGTCTATAAACTCTGTCAAATCCTCAGGTTTTCCAATACTTGTTGTTTTATCAAGAAGCTCACCATCTGCAAATACAGCAAATGTGTAATTTCTTTTTATCTTATACTTGTTTACTGTCAATCTATTTAAAGTTCTATCCATTTTCAAAATTTTTATACGAGCTCTTTTCTTAGCATAATCATCAACCATTCTTGCATATCGTCCCATAAATGTACCTGAATAAAAAACTACCATTACTGGAGAATCACTATGTTCAACTTCCCTTGGAAAAGCTATTTCTGTTATTTCTGAGAAACTCCAAAAAATATAGAAAATACCAATAAAAAAGCAATAATATTTTTAAATATACGCATAATTTCTCCCAAATTTTATTTAATCATATACTTATTTTTTTTGAATTTCAAAAACAGTCATATCACTTAATTGAATTCTATCTCCAATATTTAAAACTCTACTTGCTGAAGAAATAAGAGGATTTCCATTTATAAATATTTGTTTTTTTCTATCAAGTTTTTGTAAATATAACTCACCATTTTGCATATATAACTTTACATGTCTATCGGCAAGTGCCATATCTTTTAAACATAAATCAGCTGAAGAGCCTCGACCTATAATCATCTCATCTCGTTCCATATCAAAAGAATCATTCATTCCCATACCTGGCATTTTAACAAATTTGAGATACCAATCAAAATATCTATTATCCTCAGCAACATAATCATTTTCAAGAGCCTGTTTTTCTTTATTCTCTAAAAACATTGACAAAACAGATTTTTCTGAAGACATTTCATCATCTAATTCAGAAGATTTTTTTGAAGAAGATGAATTCTGATAAAAATCATCATTATCAAAATAAGAACTTTTCTTTTTTTCCTCTTTAGGTTGCTCTGGAGCTTGCTCAACAAATAAATCTTCAAAAGCAAATGATGAAGATTTACTTTTCTTTTTGTCTTTTTTCTTATCCTCTTCCTTATTATCCCTTTTATCATTTGATATTAAATCTTTTAATGGTGGAAGTGAAACAGAAGTAACTAATTTTTTGGGCTTTTTAGGTTCTTCCTTAAGAATTTCTTCTTTTTTATCTTTTGGTTTAGATTTAGATTCGGATTTTTTATTTTTTTCCTCTAATTTGGCTTCTTCTTTTTGCATTTTATAATCTGAAAAAGATAAATCAATAGAACTTGCAGGACCAAAAAATTTCGTTTTTGAATTCTTTTCATTTTTGCTATCAGAATTAATTCTCTGAGCATTTTGATTTTCTTCTCTATTTTGTTCTATCTTTTCAAGAAATTTTTCCATATCTGCATCAGATGTCTTTATATCTGAATCAACAGCATTTGTAAAGCCAGCAGATGACAAAACAGGTTTTTGAACAACATCAACTCCAGAAAATCTCATTTTAGACATTCTTTTGTGCTTATTTTCAAATTTAGCATCTAAAACAGGATTTTCAGGTATAGAAGGTTTATTTGATTGAAGTTCAACATCTTTTATCTTTTTATTGGAATTATTTAATGAAAAAATATCTGAAACATTAGAACTTTGAATTTCAGATGCATTATTTTTATTGTCAGAAATATCAAATGAAAAAATAGGTTTACTTATTCGCTTATTTTCAGCATCTGGCAATTCTGTCAATGAAATTGCAAAATCACTCACATGCTTTTGCCCAATTTCTGGAAAAAGCTCCTCTTCCTTTTCTTCAACAGGAGATGCATTAATTTTTACCTCCTCAAAAGGAAAAGACGATTTTTTAGGTTCTTTTATTTCAATATTTTGAAAAATATTTTTATTTTCAACTCCACCCATTAAAACATTAGGAGTACTTAATTGTCTAATTTCAGAAACAATATTTTTATTATTTCCAATACCAGTCATTGAAGAACTTGGAGTATTTAATTGCCTAATTTCAGAAACAATATTTCTATTTTCAGGATTACCTATTGGAAAACTTGGAGTATTTAATTGTCTAATTTCAGAAACAATATTATTATTTTCAGGTCCAGTCATTGAAAAACTTGGAGTATTTGATTGCCTGATCTCATTATCAACATTTTTACTTTCAGGCAAATCAAGAAGTGTACTAAAAGGATCAAAAGAATTATTTTTTTCATTAGATGAAAAAGAAGTATTCTTTCCATTAATCGCAAGAGGGTCTATCATCAAACCTGCAGACTGATTTTCTCCTGAAATTACTAAAGAAGCTGTTGGCTCATTCTCTCTTATATCTACAATAATTGGACTTACTGAAGGAATTTGAATCGGCATAGAATTAACAACATCAACATTAGAAGAAATTTTAGAATAAGGTTCAGCAAAATCAGAAGGCTCTAAAAGTCCAGATGGTCTTTCTATATTCTTCTGAGAAACAAATGAAGAAGAAACATCAGTTTTTCCAGCCAATCTCGAAGATTGTTCAGCAAAATCAGAAGGTTCTAAAAGACCAGAAGATTTTTCTGTACTAAGCCTTTCATCTCTTCTTCTTGCCAATGAAAAAGGATCAGAATCTGATACATTTTGAACAGGTTTTTCAAAACTTTGTGATTCAATATTATTATTTTTTTTCAAATCGTCTTCTTCTTTAAATAGTGGAACAGATAAAACAGGTTCAACAGGTTGAGCATTATTCTTATTTTGCAATGAATTTTTAGGCTTTTGCTCATCAATAAAAAATGGTGCTCTTTCAAATTCTTCTTCCTGTTTTTCAATCTTTTGTTCATTAAAAGAAATTTTGTTTTTAGATATTACTCTATCAGCAAATATTGATGCATTTAAAGAATTATCTTCTTGTTTTGATATTTGTTCATTATAAGAAGTATTATTTTCTGCAATTACTCTTTCAACAGCTATTGCTCCATTCAAAGAATTATCTTCTTGTTTTGCAAAAGGAAGAGATTCAGAATTTGGAAAAACTTCTGAAACTGGATTTGTACCTGTGTCAGTATTTAATAAAGGTTTAGAAGTTGAAATATTTTGTTTTGAATTATTTTTTCCTAAGATAGGTTTTTCCAAAATAGGTTTTTGCTTTTCCAAAATAGGTTTTTCTAAAATAGGTTTTTGCTTTTCCAAAATAGGCTTTTCACTTTTTGAAGTTTCATCTTGACTTTTTCTAACAGGAAGTTTTAACTGTAATTTTTCTGGAACTTTTGATGACCCAATTCTGTGCTTACTATTAAAATTAGCCATTCTTCTCTGTTGTAAAGCTAATTCAGAATAAGATATATTTGAACTTCCAACAAATTTTTGATAATTCGACATTATCGAATTTCTTGCATTATTTTCATCAAAAAATGATCCTGGCTTTATATTTATTGGAGTTTCTTCTTTTTCTTTAAGATCATTCTGGAATAAATTGCTATTAGGCTTATTAGATGTAAAAGATTTATTATTTACAATAGCCTCAAAAGGTTCAGATTCAGAATCATCAAAAGAAGGAGTTTTTTTGATTTGACCTGCATCATCTTTATTTTCTGAAATTTCTTCTTGATTTGTTCTTCTATGTCTTCTATCACTTTCTCTCGCTCTAACAATTCCACTTTCTGAAGAATCACCAGAAATTAGAGCAGATACAAATCTATTTTCTCCCAAAAATCTTTGAGGTACTTTTGAAAATTGAGATTGTGAATCTTCCTGTGATTCTTCCTGAATACTCATTTTTTCTATTTCTTCAGGAACAATTATAGATTCTTCTTTTGCATCAAAATTTTCTTCTTGTTTTTCTTCCTTAAATCTTCTTTCAGCTATTGCTTCTATTCTATCTTCCCGTGATCTTATACGAGAAAATTTTTCTTCTTTTTTAGGAAATTGTTTTTCTTCAAATGAATTAAATTTTATTTCTGGTTCTTTTTGAACTTCTTTATAAGAATTTTGTGCAGAAGTTGTAGAAGATGTCAAATTAACAGGCTTAAAACCTGAATTAAATTTATTATCATTTGAAGATACAGTCGCAGATGTCAAATTTACTGGCTTAAATTCAGAATTATTATCCGTTGAAGAAATAGACTGTTTTACAAAAGAATTATTTTCTCTCTTTGAATTTGAAGTCAAACTAATTGGCTTAAATCCTGATTCTTCCTTCTTTTCTTCATTGTTAACATTACCAAACACTCTCTGTTTTCTCTCTTTACGAACAGGAGATTCTTCTTGTTGTTTTTCTGAAGATTTATTAAAAAATGAAAAAGGCTTAACTTCTGAAGCTTCATTTGAAGAATTTCCAAAAGTTCTCGTCTTTTCTTTTGGAGATTCAGAAATTAATTTTCTATCTTGCGGTAACTCTCTTGATCTTTCCTTAAAAGCTTTAATTTCCTGAATAGCCTCAACAGATTTTACATCTCTATTTGAACGTTCATAAACAGATTCAGTTTTTTGAGAAATTTTCTTTTCATCCTCAATGAAAACATTTTTATCAGGTTTTCCATCCCATATTCTAAATATAATATCTCCAAGCTGAATTTTATCAGAATGGTATAAATATCCCTCTTCGACAGGTTCTCCATTTAAAATAAGATTTTTGTTAGAAGCAGTCAAAATAATTCTATATAAGCCCTTATCGGAATCCCATTTTAAAATAGCATGTTTTCTTGCAAGAGAAGAATCTTCAATAAGTATCCAATCTTGTTTTCTCTCTCTTGGAGCAAGTCTTCTTCCAATAGTAATTTCATCAGATTCCAAATCAAAAATCTGACTTTTTTGTGTACCATTTATAACTTGAAGAACAAAATTTTTCGATTCCATAAAAAACAACCCTTTAGAATATTTTAAACTAAGTGAAATTTTTATAATATTATTTCAAATATTCAAAAATCATTTATTGACTTTTGGAGGTTGAAATTAATTTTTAACTGCTCAAAATATAATTCTATAAGCTAATTTTATTAATGGATATAAACTTTAAACATATTTGAAATAATTTTTTATATTTAGTTACATTTATATTTATTCAAATTTTAAAAAAAACCTTTCTAAATTAAAAAAAGAGTTAAAAGGATTTAATTTTTTTTTTTATAATATATTTTTAAATAAAATAAGTTTTAGGAGGAGTTTTATGTCAGAATTAGGTAGAATACAAAGTGTTCAAAAAATGGCTTGTCCAAATTGTGGAAATATAATAGATGAAATTTATGAAACATCTATAATAGATGACAATAAAATATCCTGTCCAAGCTGTGGACAAGTAATAAGACTTCCTGAATCCATGGTTAATAAAATAAAAAGTTCAAAATATATCGGAACAGGACTTGATATAACCTGCTAAAAAAATAAATAAAAGAGCTGTTTTTATATCTAAATAAATACAAAACAGCTCTTTTTATTTATTTTTAGAAACTATTTTTTCTTTTTCCAATCAACTCTAAATGATTCAGAAAAATGTTGAACAGCTACATCAGTCATTTCATTTTTTCCCATAGCTCTATATAAAGCATAAGGAACAGTGAAATTTTTAACACCATTACTGAGTAAAAGACAAAAATCTTCTTCAGTTTTTATCGAAGCAACTAAAAGTCTTTCTGGTCCAGTAATATTCATTATCTCTTTTACTACTTTAAGCCCTTCGCCTTCTTTTTGTTTTTCTATTCTTGAATAATAAGGTATTATGTATTTTGCACCAGCTGCAAGACCTAAACAAGCCTGACCTGGTGAGTAAACAGCTGTTACAGCTACAGAAATTCCCTCTTTTGTCAATTTTGAAACAGTGTAGTAACCATCTTGATTAGCAGGAACTTTTATAACTACAGGCCATCTTATCAATTCTCTAATTTTAGAAATTTCATATTGAACTGTTTCTATGTCGTCAAAAATTAACTGAATAAACAATTCACCTGGACTATATTTTCTTATTTTTTGCAAATAATCAAAATACTCAACATCTGCAACATGTTCTTTCCCCATACCATGTGCAACAAGACTTGGATTAATAGTTATTCCGTCAACAAAAGGCGAATCTGTCAATGCCTCCAACTCTGATAAATTTGCTGAATCTATATATAATTTCAAAAAGGAAATCCTCCTTATCTTTTTATAAATATACTATAACAAAATAAATACAATATGTCAAAATTATTTTTGATATTTTTTCTCATCTGTTTTTATAATATGACAAAGTGAAACATAAGCAAAAATCAAGCCTATTGGAATAAATATATAAAAATACATAAAATGATTTGCAACAGCAGGATAAGTTGCTCCATTAAAAATTTGTCTCATAGGAAGAACGACATGTGTTAAAGGTAAAGAATTACTTATATTTAAAATAACATTCGTCATTCTTATTTGTGGCCACGTATATCCACTTATTATAAAAGAAGGAACTGCAACAAGCATTAAAACTTCCATAACAACAAGAGGGTCTTTTAAAAGAGAAGAAATACAAAATCCCAATGAAGTCAAACAAAGTGAAAATAAAATCAACAAAAACAAAAATAATTTCACATCACCGACAAATTTTACACCAAATCCCAAAAATATTATCACAAAAGAAAAAATTGACATTGAAAGATTTACAAAAGTATAGAAAAAGCCTTTTGCGAAAAACAATTCAAATGGATTTTCAGTAATTTTTTTAAATGTCAAAAAATCTTTTCTTTTCCTCTCTCGTGCAATAGAAAGAGAAAGAGATAAAAGAGCAATCTGTTGCATAATAGTGGCAATAAGACCTGGAACAAGAAAATCCAAATAATTTAATGTTGGATTGTTTAAAAGTCGAGTTGACACAGAAACAGGCATAGCCTCAGAAAGTTCATATTCAGCAGGCACACCCTTTTTATTTACTTTTTGCATGATGACTCCAACATTCATTGTACCAACGACTTCAGAAATTCCTTTTATTAATGAATTTGCAATTATAAAATTAGAACCATCAAGAATAACTGCTATATTTACTGCTTTATTTTTCTTTATATCTTTTTCAAAGTCTTTAGGTATAACTATACAAGCATAGACTTTATCATAATACATATCATTTACAAATTCATCAACAGTTTTTGTCTCATCTAAAATTTTAAAATATTCATCATTTGCAAAAAGAGTCTTTATATTTCTAGAAAGTGCTGTTCTATCCTCATCAATCAAATAAACAGGAATCTCAATAGTCCTTTTTTCAATATATACAAATGAAAATAAAATCGTGTATAAAATAGGAGTGCCAAACATAATTGAAATCAAAACAGGGTCTTTTGCGATATGTTTAGCTTCTCTGTAAAGGAGATCAAAAAATCGAACAATAAACATTTTTCCTACCCCTTTCACTTATCTAGAATAACTCTTGCCGTCAATCCATCTGCAATTTCTTCTATTTTTTCATCAAAATCTATCCTAACTTTTACAGATTTTATATCATAACTTCCTCTTTCAGTGCTTGAACGCTTTGTAGCAAAATCACCTGTTGAATTTACAGTAGAAATTTTACCAATATAAGTTTTTCCCAATGCAGGAATTTCAACAGAAACTCTATCTCCTATTTTATGATGTGAAAAAATATTTTCATCAATATAAACTTCTGCCCAATAGTTATCAATTTCAGCTATTGACATAACAGAATAACCTGCAGATATGATTTCACCTTTTTTGGAATATACATTTGAAATTCTTCCAGAAATGGGCGACTTTACAACAGAACTTTCAAGATATGCGTTTATTTCATCTAATGTCGCTTTTGAGGCATTTAATTTTTCCTGTGCATTGTCTAATGTTATTTTTGCAATATCAACACCTTTTTGTGCAGATTTAGCAAGTTCAAGTTTTTGTTTAGCTACTTCATAACCAGAAGATGCCTTATTTATAAGCTCTTCTGCCATTTTTATTTCTTCTTTTCTCGCACCTTCTTTAGCCAAAGAAAGTTTTTGTTTAGCTACTTCAAAACCACTTTTTGCCCTGTCATAAGCCATTTTTGCCTCATCAGCTTTTTGTTCAGCAATAACGCCATCATCAGCTAGATTTTTTATTCTTTGATATGTCAATTCTGCAGTTTTATATGTCGACTCCGAGGCTTTAACAGCTTCTTCAAGTTGTGCTATTTCCTGTTTTCTAGCTCCACTTTTAATCATATCAACTTTTGTCTTTGCATTTTGAAGATCGGATTCTGCTACATTAACTCCTTCTTCTGCCATTCTTATATTTTCATTTGTCTTTTCTATTTCAAATTGATATGCTGTATCGGCTTTTTTAACATCATTTTCACTCGCTCTTATCCCAGCCTCTGCCTGTTTCTTTTTAGCAAGAAGTTCTTTTGTTTCTAAAACAAAAAGAACATCACCTTCATGGACAAAATCGCCTTCTTTCTTTAAAATCTTTTCAATCTTTCCAGACAATTTAGACGAAACTTCTGATTTATCACTCAATAAAAGACCTTCTATAATTATTTTTGAATCTTCAGCATATAATGATTTTTTAGGAACTTGAAAAAGAAAAAATACTGAAGAAGCAAGAACAAGTAAAATAACAACTAAAATAACTTTTTTTATCATAATATCTCTCCTAATTTTTAATTTCTTCTTCTGCTATTAAATCCCAAAATCGTCCTTGTGTTTTTGCAAGTCCACAAAGTGCAACTCTATATTTATAAAGTGCCGAAGATTTATATAATTTAGCTCCTGACAAAATTGTAGAAGCATCTTTTACTTCAATTCCACTTCCAACACATTCGTTAAATCTTCTTTGTGCAAGTCTCAATCCTTCTTTTGCAACTTCTATTGATTTATCAGCAGACGAAATAACAGATTCAGCTGAAGAAATATCCGAAAGATAAGTTTCTATTTCATGTCTAAGATCATTTTTAGCCTTTACAATTTCTGCCTCAGTCTTTTTTATTAAAGATATTTTCTCATCTACTTTTGCCTTACTTTCTCCTCCGTCATAAACAGGAATATTGACAAGAACCCCTGCCGTTTGATTTGGAATCTTCATAGGCTGATCATTAGCTATAATCTGTGTATCAAAAAGTGATACAATTGGGGCTTTTTCTGCTTTAGCCCTATTTTTTCCATAATTATATATATCCAATTTTGATTCAAGTGCTTTTATTTTTTTTGAATTAAGCAAAGCATTTTCAAATAATTCATTAAAATCTTTTGTTTTTAAATCCTCAAACAAAAGACACTTGTTCAAATCGTCAAATTCAAAATCAACTTTTTCAGCTCCTATTATATTTAACAGTAAAGATTTAGTTAATTCAACTGTATTTTCTGCATCTTTTAATGCAGAAATAGAATTTTCATACTCTGCCTCTGCTCTCATAACATCATATTTTGCAATCTGTTTTTGTTCAAACAATTTCTTTGCATTTTTCACATGTTCTGCAACAGTTTCTGAATATTCTTTTCTAACTTCCAAATTTTCTTTAGCAAGCAAAAGTCCCAAATATGCCTTTAAAGCTCCATATCCTACTTCAAGTTTTACTTCTTCAGAAGCATTTTCAGAGGCTTTTATAAGTGATTTTGCCTCATTTTTTGCATTGCTTATACGACCTCCTGTATAAATTGGATAAACGATAGAAGCCATTCCGATTGCAAGATGTTCTTTTGTCAAATCCATATCTCCCAAATTCAAAGAACCTAAAATAGGAAGATTTATAGAAGGAATAGCCATAGAAGCAGGCTTATTCATCAAAATATATCCACCAGAAACAGATACTTTGGGACGACCAGCACTTTTAGCCTGTTCTAATTTTGATTTTCCTGTATCAATATCAGCTTGTGATTCAATTATAAGTGGATTATGTTCTACAGAATATTTTAAAGTAGAAGTTAATCCCATTGCTTTTGCAACAGAAGGGAATAAAACTAATGCAACAGATAAAAAAAATAAGATTTTAATCTTCCTCTGCAATAAAAGTTTCATGCCAACCTCCCTTATTCTTAAACAGAGTCTGTGAAAAAATTAAATAGTTTGTTATCTACTTTTTTCACAGCCTCAGCAAAATGCCTTTTATATACACATAAAAGTTGCTATGGGAAAGTTTATAAATACAATATCCCACCATAATTTCACTTTAAAATTCCGCCAAAAACAACTGCCCAAATGAGAGAAATTAAAACAAATCCCAAAACATAAGGAATAGTTTTTTTCATCAAATCTTCAACAGATACTTTCATATATTGTGCAATCCAAACATTTTGTGTATTTGTTGGATCACATATTCCCTGAATTTGACCGACAGAGAGAAATGCTCCCATAACAGCAGTAGCAGGTAAAATATTTGAAGAAACCAAAACAAGAGCTAATCCACTACCCAAACCATACAAATTAAATGGTCCTCTGTAAAGTGCAAGTGGAGAAAGAACAAAGAAAAACACAACAAACCAAACTGGATTTGAAGGAACTATTGACTTTAAAAGAGGTTGCATTACAGATGTAACATAAGGAGCTGAAACAGCATTTAAAAGCATGCCTATTCCAATGAATAATCCAAAAACAGGAGCAATATCTTTTAATCCCTCAATAGTTGAAGAAGTAATCGTGTTTATTGTATTTTTTAAATCAGAGATCATCGCTCCATAAAGTGCAGATATTATAAAAGCAGGAACAACAGGCACAGAATATATTGGATTTATAATTAAAATAATAGGTAAAATAGGTGTTATAAGGGCAAAAGGAGAAAGTTTTTTACCTTTTTCATCTACTTTTACAGCCCAAAAAACAATTCGTTTTTCCCTTCTAAGTTCTAATATTAAAAAAATCAATGCAACAACTGAAAGTATTATAGCATAAGAAATACTAAAATTTTTGACAATCTCAATATCTATTCCCAAAGCATCTTTATAAAATCCCCAATTTGCTGGATTAAAAATTCCGCCTATAGAAAGAGAAAACAACAAAAGACTTGAAGCAAGAGGAGCAGAGATTCCAGACGCTGTCATAACTGGAAGTACAAGTGAAGCAATCATAATAAAGCCTCCCAATCCACTTACTGAACTAAAAACAATGGCTGAGGCAACAGTTAGAATAAGTGCAACTACAAACTTTTTATCACCTGCAAGTTCAGCAGCTGTCTTTACAAGTTTTTCTGCAACTCCAGTTGTCATAACTACTCTTGATAGAATAGCTCCAAAACCTGCGTACATCATAGCTTCTGCAAGTCTAAATGAACCTTTTGAAAGAACATCTACAAAAATAAAATCTGCTATACATTTTCCTTTTTCTCCAAAAAATGGAAGACCTGAAAATAATCCTGAAATTAGTGCAATGAAAAAAGCCATAAGAGGCATAGCAATCAAAGCTGATATTTTTTTCATTACCATTAAAACACATAAAATTATAAAAACAATTATAATTAAAATTGCTGAAATCATAAAAACTCCCAAAAAACTTTTTTGCTATATTAACACAAAAAAAAAATAAGTGCAATAGAAAATAAGATTAATTTAATGTAGGAATATTATATTTTTTACAGAATAAATATCTTTTAATATAAAAATTATTCTTCGAGAAAGGCATTGTGAGGAAATTATGTGTGCAGCAAAGACTCCGTTTTTTGGATTATTCAGTAAAAAAAATACAAATACAGAAATATCCTCTTTTAATGACTGTCTTGAAGCTATTAGAGATAGAGATAATGCAGAAAAAAGGATAGAAGCCCTTGAAAATGTACTTCATAATCATATAAGCAAAATAACGGACATAGAACCATTTGCTGAGATTATGCGTAATGATGACAATATGCAAGCTCAAAAAGTTGCAATGTCTATTCTTGGAGAAATTAACAATGAAGAGACTATAAAAGCTATTGCTTATATGATAACATCTCCTGATCAATTCATAAGAAACAATGCTATAAATATTCTTTCAAATCTAAGAAATGTCAGAGCATACTATGCATTAAAAGAGATATATAAAACAGTACGTCCAGAACTTCAACAATTTTTAAAAAGAGCTCTTGAAAAAATGGAAAAAGATTTAGATATTTCCACAGGTTCAAGAGATCTTGATGATACTCCAAAAACAGGTGATATAGGTATAGTCTCAGGAATGCTTGATTTTCCTGAAAATACAGGAGAAAGAGGACCAGATACACAATCAAAGTTATCTTATGAAATTGTAGACGATGACGATGAACCAGAAACTGCGAAAAAAACAAAAAGTGTAATAAAAGCATTACAAGAAAAAGAAAGAGCTTCTTCTCTGTTAAAAAAGGGACTTGATAATGAATCTTCGCCATCTTCTACACTAAATGCAAAAGATATAAAAAATTTTGAAACTCAAATTTCAGAATCTCCAACAAGTTCAAAACCAACAAAACAAGAAGAAAAAGACCCTTATGAAAGAGTAATTTATGAATCACCAACAATAAAATCTTCAAAAATAAACAAAGAAGAGGAAATAAATTTAGATTCAATAAGCTATAAATTTAATGAAGATGATTTTGTATCTTCTTCTCATAATACAAAAACATCTCCAACAAAAGAAGCAGAAGAAAATAAACAAAGTGAAGAAGAAAGACAAAAAATGCTCTCAGAAATGATGGAGCAACAACTTCGTACTGCTTCTGGAACAGATGTAGATCAAGATATTTTAAAAGCATATATATCAGCTTACACAAATAAAGACCAAGATTCTATAAATTATCTTTGTAATGGTTCTCAATCTGATAAAAACGCAATAAGATTACAAGCATTACAAGCATTAATTTCATTAAATACGCCTGAAAAATTTATTCCAATATTTATATCAGAAATGAAAGAAAAAGCCCCAAATATGGCAATAAGAGGGCTTATTCCTGTAATGGGTCTTCACAATGTAAAAGTAGCTGAGGCAGTTTTTTATTTGACAGATAATCATGATGAAAGATTGCGAAATATGGCCATAAATTATTTTATGAACAATACAACAAATGAAATTTTTGAGTTCATATATAAGGCAATAACTGATGGTTCTGACAGAGAAAAAGTAATTGGTGCAGCTCTACTTGCAAGACTAAACATAAATGAAACAAGACCATATTTGAAAAAATTATTACAAAACATAGAAACCCCTGATCAAGTAATATTATCCATATTTGACAGACTTTCTCCAAAATATAGTGATGTTGTAATTGCTTCTTTACCAAGTTTAATGCAAAGAGATGATGACAAAATTTTTTCAGGCACTGCAAGGTTTTTATCTAATACTGATGATCTGATAACAGAAGAATTTTTGCTTCAAAATTTACAAAATAAAGATGTCAGAATGAGAGGAAAAAGTATTCTCTTGCTTGCAAAAATAAAATCTGTAAGAGGTGAAGTTTATTTACATTCAATGATTGCAGATATTGCAGATTATACAAGATTGCAGACAGCAAAAGCAATTTGCGAATATGAAAAGCCTGAATATTATGAGCTAATTGTACTTGCAATGCAGGCTGAAAAACATCTTGGAAATAAAATTGAATTTGTAAAAATGGCAACTCGTATTTACGGAAAACAAATTACTCCGACATTGATCTCAATGTTAAGTACAGTTCAAGAGCCTGAAATGATATTTATAATTATAGAATCTCTTGGGAAAATCAATCAAGAAGAATACACAAATCAAGTTGTTCAAATATTAAGACAATATCAACAACACAGAGATATGAGAATTGTCTATTATGCTTTGATTGCACAAATACGACTTGGAAATTTTGACTTTGGTAATCAAAGAGGAAATCTTCTTGGTATGTTGTGGAATCTCATAAATGACAAGCGAAATCCCACAAAAATCAGAAAAGAGAGTATTGAATGTCTATATGCTGCAGCCAAAGAAGAGAGCTTTGGAATTATACTCGACATAGTAAAAACAGATAATGATGAATCATTAGTAATCACAGCAATGAATTTGCTATCAGAATATAACAATGAAAAAGCAGTAAAAGCAATAAAAACGATAACAATGCGAACAAAAGATGAAAATCCACATATAGCAGATATGGCAAATAAAATAATTTGGAAAAATAACATATAAAAAAAGGGGCTATGAAAAAAGTAAATATTTTTTCACTGCCCCTTTTTAATTTCACTTTCTATATTCAATTATTTTTAAAAGTTCTGAAGGAGTTAATGTCGCAGTACCGACTTTTTGAACTACTACAGCTGCTGCAAAATTAGAGAGAATAACACTTTCTTTCAATGCAATTTTCGAAGCCAAACACAGAGAAGCTACAGAAAGAACTGTATCACCTGCACCACTGACATCATAAACTTCACTTGCAAGAGCAGGAATAGAAAATGGTTCTTCTGTTTCCTCAAATAAAATCATTCCCTTATCTCCTCTTGTAACTAAAAGAGAACTTAAATTGAGATCATTTTTTAATTTAGTTCCTATATTTTCTATTGGGACAGAACTATCAAGATTATTGCTCGCTTCTCGTGCTTCTTTCTCATTTAAGGTCATTAATTTTGAACCTTTAAAAATATTAATATTTGCTGGTTTAGGTCCTACAACTGTTTTAACACCATTTAAAGAAGCCTCTGAAATTAGAGTTTCCGTAAATTCCTTATTAAATAGTCCCTTATTGTAATCCGACAAAACAAGTATATCAAATTTTTTTATAGAATCCAAAATAATATGCAATAACTTTTTAGATATTTCATCTGATAAATATTTTTTCTTTTCTGTATCTATTCTACAAAGTTGCTGACTTCCAGCCATAATACGAGTTTTTGTAGTAGTAGGTCTATTATCATCTCTTATTATTCCAGATACATCAACACCTCTTACAGCTAACTCAGACGATAACTTAAATCCATTTTCATCATTTCCAGTTACTGTAAAAATAGAAACATTTGCTCCCAAGCCATTTATATTATTTACAACATTTGCAGCACCGCCAGGAGTATAAGATAAATGATCAACATCAACTACTGGCACAGGAGCTTCTGGGGATATTCTACTAACTTTTCCCCATATCCAACTATCAAGCATTGAATCGCCAACAACTGCGACTTTTCTATCTTTAAATGAATTTACTATATCACAAGCTTTTTCAAGACTTATTAAATCAAACATAATTAAACCTATCTCAATGAATTAAACAACTTCAAATATTCATCACAACTTCTTTGCCAACTATAGTTTCTTAATCGCTCTGTTCCTCTTGTTTTCATAAGTTTTACAATATGCGGAGAATTTATAACTTTATTTATTTTTTCTGCCAAATCTTCAGGATCGGAAGGAATAAAATAATATGGAGCATCGCCACCAATTTCTCTAAATATCGGAATATCAGAAGCAATAACAGGAGCTCTACAAGAAAAGGCTTCAAGAAGAGGAATTCCAAAACCTTCATAAAGTGAAGGAAATACAAACACTGAACATAAATTATATAATTTGACAAGTTCTACATCAGATACACTTCCAAGCCAAATAACATCTTTCTTAAATTCCATTTTTTCTTCAATATAAGAAATCATATCAACTTCTGAGCGTTTTCCCAATATTTTTAAAAGAAATCTCGAAAATTTATTCGATTTTTTTATATTTGGCTTAGTTGAAGCAAGCAAGAGTTTATGGGGCAATCCTGTATTCTTTTTGAATATATCAAAAGCAAGTAAAAGTGTTTTTAAATCTTTTCTCTTATCAGGACTTCCAACGAATAAAATATAATTTTGACCTTCAGAAAATTTATTTAAAAATTCTATCGGATTTTCAGGAGCAGATGGCATAAAATTACTGTCAACAGCATTTGGAATAACTTTTATTCGTTCTGATTGAATATCTAAAAAAGTCATTATTTCAGATTTTGAAAATTCAGATACAGTTACAATTATATCTGCAGACGAAACAGTTTTTCTTATTCTCTGTCGATCGTTATATGAATCTATTTTATTATGAGGAAAATACCTAAACATTGCTACATCATGAATTGTAACAACACGCCTACATTTTGGCAAAAAATCTATTCTATTCCAAGGAAACCAAACTACATCTAACCTATCAGCTTCTTGAATTTGCAAAAAATTTGTCTTATCTCCATACATTTTTTCTATTTTAGGCTTATCATTTTCATGGAGAGGCAATAAAAAATAGCATTGATTTGATGATTCTAAAAGCATCAATTTTATAAGTGATTTTGTTACTCTTCCCATTCCTCTTGAATCTCGAGCGAGAAATGAAGCATCTATTCCTATTTTCAAAATATCACCTCTTAATGTAAGTCATAAACAGAAGAATCTTTTAACATTGAACATAAACCAGCAAGTTTACTTACCACATATTTTGGATCAATTCCATTATAACAAGTAAAACGAGGACATTTTTCTTTTATACATTTTT
This sequence comes from uncultured bacterium, assembly GCA_902791745.1. Taxonomy (GTDB): domain Bacteria; phylum Vulcanimicrobiota; class CADAWZ01; order CADAWZ01; family CADAWZ01; genus CADAWZ01. The sequence goes on along the minus strand of CADAWZ010000017.1, from coordinate 8,480 downwards.
TTTGATTGCAAATATAAGATTTTGGTACAACAAAAGCAACTTTAGGACCGAACGGTTTCCACCTATTAGGAAAATCACTTTTAAGTGCAAAAATAGATACAGTTGGAACACCCAAAACAGCAGAAATATGCCCTGTTCCTGTATCTGGTGCAATAAACCCTCTTAGACAAGTTATCAAAGCAGCAAGTTCATTTATATTAGTTTTACCTGCAAAATTTATATTTGGCTTGTTCATAAGTGAAGAAACTTTTTCTACTATTGGAACTTCAGAAGCAGAACCTGTCAAGACCACAGTTCCCCCAAGCTCTTCAACTATAGTATCTCCCAATTTAGCAAAATATGCAACAGGCCATTTTTCAATGTCAGTTTTTAAACCCTTACAAACTTGAAGTCCCCAAAAAGGACCTTTTTTATCACCCGCATAATGATTTAAAAGCATCTTCATATCATAAAATAAATCATCTGTAGGAAATCTAAAAATAACTTCAGCCTTTGAAACAGGAATATCTAAAGCTCTGACATAGTCAAGCATTATGTCTGTCCAATGTGTAACAGTATCACCTTTTTCAGTTCTTACAGATACCTTATTTGTATACAAAAAGCTATAAAAAATACGAGAACTTTGACCAACTCTGACTGGAATACCTGCACGATATATAAGATATGCCTCTTCTGCCCTGCTCCACAAAACAATAGCTATATCAAAATGGCGTTCTTTTATTTTATCAAGCCATTCATCAAAATTTTTTCCCTTTAAATTTCCGTCTTTTACAGATAAAATTTCAGTAACATATTCGTTGTCATCTATCAATTCTTCCATACCAGTCTTTATCATCATAGTTATAGAAGAATCAGGATAATAGTCTTTCAAAGGCTTTAAAACAACGGTTGATAAAAGAACATCGCCAATACCGCCTGAAAGAATAATTATTAAAATTCTTTTACCTGCAAAATCTGACAAAAATTAATCCCCCTAAATATAAAAATTAGAAAAAGAGAAAATCTGGTGCTTGAAGTGAATATTTTTCACCATTAACAGTATAAATAAGTTGTTCTGTAAATTTTTTCCAATCTTCAGCAGTAGTCCTATCTTTTATAGGCATTAAACCAACTTTTGTTTCGATATAAACAATAAAAACGGCTTTTTCAACAGCTGTGCCAATATCTTTATAAGTTGTCATTCTAAAACAATAAGTCCAAGAATCATCAAGAGGAAAACAAACTGGACCATTCCAAAAAACAGACTCATAAAACGATTGCATTTCTGGTGAATCTTTAGCAAAACATTCCAAAGAAAAAATTTGTTTCACAGGGTCAAATGAAGCTCTAAATTCAGCATCATTGTCATAAGACTCTTCAAGGGCAAGAATTCCATTTCCTATTATGGATTGATCCATAATTACCTCCCATTTTTTCTTCTATTTTTTCTCTTTAATTTTGGATTCATTTCAAAATCAAGAAATGAATAGAAGCATTTTTTATATAATAAAGCCATAAAGGCAGAAAGTACAAAATGGGAATTCTCAAAAGAATACCCCTAAAAAATCTAAAAAATTTTAAATGTTCTAAAAAAGAAAAGTCCCCGCAAATGCCGCCATCTCTGATAATTGAACCTGCCTAAGCAGGTGGGGGTATCCTCTGACCCTCTAAGAAAGGATTCCCACTACAAGGTGGGCCTTCACTAAACTTAAAGGAGTACAACTCCCTTTGTAATCTTGTTGGCTCAACATATCACGAGCATAAAGCAAACACAGCAGGGAAACTTTTCTATATATTAACATATTAAGTCAAAATAATCAATATCTTGACAAAAAAAAAAATTTATGTTATATATTTAAGTTACTACAATTTATATATATTTAGATAAATAAAAGGGAGGAAAAAAATGAACGACATCATAAAGGCAATGGAAGAAAGAAGAAGTATTCGCAAATATAAACCAGATATGGTCAAAAGAGAAGAAATAGACCAAATAATAGAAGCAGGTCTTTATGCTGCAAGCGGAAGAAATCAACAACAAGTCATAATATTAGCAGTTACAAACAAAGAAGTAAGAGATAAACTTTCTGCAATCAATCGTCAAATAGGCGGTTGGAAAGACGAAAACTTTGATCCATTTTATGGAGCTCCTGTTGTTTTAATTGTCCTTGCACATAAAGATTATGTAACATATGTTTATGATGGAAGCCTTGTAATAGGAAATATGATGTTGGCAGCCCACTCACTCGGAGTTGGAAGTTGTTGGATTCACAGAGCAAAAGAAGAATTTGAAATGGATGAGTACAAAAAATTATTGGCAGACCTTGGCATAAACGGGAAATATGAAGGCATTGGGCATTGTATTCTTGGATATGTCGATGGCGAAAAACCAAAAACTTTACCAAGAAAAGAAAATCGTGTATTTTGGATTGAATAAATAATAAAGAAAATTTACAAAAAATCCTTGCTTTTGATTTAAAAGTGAGGATTTTTTATTTATATGAAATTGCTATAAAAGAAGGAAAAAGAAGGGAAAAAGTAAATTTTATTATATTCACAAAAAAATAAAATTGGAATAACAAAATATGGATAAAAACGATTTAAAGCCTTTGATAAGGGCTATGACATATTTAAAAAAATATGTCTGGTATATTATTTTTGGATTTATATGTACTGCTTGTGTAAACTTATTTACACTTTCACAACCTCTTTTAATTAAAAAGGTTATGGATGATGTTGTTTTTGCAGGAAAAGAAGCTGTTTCACAATCAAAATCTTTGGAAGCATTACAAATGGTTTTGTTGTTTTTCTTTTGCATTTTAGTTGGTAAAGGATTATTTTATTTTCTTCAAGGATATTTGATTCCCCTTGGTGTTAATTTTGCTGTCAGAGATCTCAGAAATGACACTTTCAAACATGTTCAAAAATTGCCTTTAAAACAATTTGAACAATTTCGCACTGGCGATGTAATGACAAGAATAACAAATGATGCGGATAGACTTGGAGATGTATTTGGACTTGGTATCATCAATTTTTTAAATGATATAATAATACTTGTTTTGTCAATTATTGCTATGTTCTTCAAAAATTGGCAGATGAGCTGTGTTGTCATTTTAATAAGCCCTATTGTCGGAATTACTATTGGAAAATTTTCAGAATTTGTAAAAAAAGCTGTTGATAAAAACCAAAAGCAAATGTCTGTTATTTACAGCACAATTGAAGAAGCTGTTTCTGGAATAAGGACTGTAAAAAGTTTTGCAATGGAAGATAGAGAAATCAAGCGTTTTTCTGATGAAAACCACACACTTTTTAAACACATAATGAATGTAATCAAATTAAAAGTTGTTCAAATTCCTATAGTTGAAGTCATTGCTGGACTCGGAATTGCAAGTGCTATTGGATATGGTGGTTTGCAGATTGTTACAAAAGCAAATGGAATTCCTCCTTATGGTCTCAGTTGGATTCAAGGATTCAGTGTTGGTGAAATATTCGAAGTTTGGGGCTATATGATTATGGCAACAAACCCACTTAACAGAATTTCACAGAGTATGGCTTCAATCACAGGTTCGGCTGTTTCGGCAAAAAGACTTTTTGAAATATTGGATTCTCCGCTTGAAGAAGAAGCAAATAAAAAAGATATGCCACCTATTGAAGGTAAAATCAAATTTGAAGATGTTACTTTCAAATATAAGGAAAATGTTCCAGTTTTGGAAGGTTTAAATTTAGATATTCAAAAAGGTCAGACTATTGCTTTTGTTGGACATAGTGGAAGTGGAAAAACTACTACCTCTGCCCTTTTAGATCGCCTTTATAATCCTGATTCAGGAAAAATTTTTGTCGATGATATAGATATTTCTACTGTAAATTTACATTCTTACAGAAGTCAAATCGCAGTTGTTCCACAAGAGACAGTTTTATTTACAGGTACTATAAAAGACAATATATGTTATGCAAGACCTGAAGCTACAATGGAAGAAATAATATCTGCTGCAAAAGCTGCAAATGCACACGATTTTATTGAGGAAATGCCTGATGGGTATGATACCAAAGTAAGTGAAAGAGGTTCTTCTCTCTCTGGTGGACAAAGACAGAGAATAGCAATAGCAAGGGCTTTATTACAGGACGCAAAAGTAATTATTCTTGATGAAGCAACATCTTCTGTTGATGCTATAAGTGAAAAATTAATACAAGAAAGTCTCGATCGACTATTTAAAGATAGAACAACAATAATTATTGCACATAGAGTTTCAACAATTCAAAAAGCAGATCAAATATTTGTATTTGACAGTGGAAAAATTGCAGAGAGTGGAACACATAAGACTCTGATTACATCTGGCGGACTTTATGAAAAATTATATGAATCATACTTTAAGCAAGATGATGATGAATCTGCTACAAAAGAGGAATAAATATGCCAAAAATTTCTGTAATAATTCCTGCATATAATGCTGAAAAATATATTTCTGAGTGCTTAAATTCGGTTTTATCACAAGATTTTGATGATATTGAAGTTTTATGTGTAAATGATGGAAGTACAGACAAAACTGAAGAAATTATTAAATCGTTTAATAATTCAAAAGTTATTCTAATAAATCAAAAAAATATCGGTGCTTCTATTTCAAGAAAAAATGGACTCGTAAAGGCAACAGGTGATTATATATTATTTGTGGATTCCGATGATATTTTAGAAGAACACGCTTTAAAATTACTATATGAGAATGCAATAAAAAATAAATCAGATATGGTTTATTTTAAATATTTTGAATATGACGGAAAAAACAAAAATCCTTATATTGATTCTGATTACGCAAGATGTTTTCCAAAAGTAAAAAATTTTGATGATTTTGTTTTTAAAGCAGAAGATAGTCCCAATGCAGTATTGAATAAAACTTGTTCTTTATGGAGTAAATTAATATCTCATCAATTATTTAAAAAATATGATGATTGGTTTTTCCCTTCAAAGAAAGAAACTATAATTGAAGATTTGCCTATTCACTGTCAATTACATTTAAGAGCAGATAGAATAACATTTTGTGATAAATTTTTATATTCATATCGCTATTCAAGTGAAGATTCTATTCTACATAAATTGAGGTCTTCTAAAGAGTCATTGGGAATTTTCTATACTATTGATTTTGTGGAAAAAATTCTGACAGAATCAAAATTTATTGAAAAAGAAGATTTTTTTAGAGAATTTGCTCTTTTTAAAATTTCTCATTTAAAAGTTTGGTTTGAGTCTATAATTGAAGAATTGAAAGCAGAATTTTTTGATAGATTAAAAGTAAGTTTTGGTAAATTGAAAGTTTCTGTAAAAATGTTAAAAACTGTTAGATATGACAATTTTATTTTTTATAAAACTGTTTTAGAATCATCTTCTTTGGAAGAATTCAAGAAAAAATATTCAGGAACAAAACTTTATTTAAAAAAGAGTTTTTATAAACTTATTCAAAATTTTGTATAAAAAAAGGGGCTGAAAAATTCAGCCCCTTTTTTATTTTTTACATTACAGCTTCAAGCCCTATTGTAAGACCTTCTGGAAGTCTATTAATATTTCTAAGAGCGACCAAGACACCTGACATAAAACAGATTCTCGATGTTGAATCGTGCCTTATTGTCATATACTCCCCTTCTTTTCCAAAAATAACTTCTTGATGTGCAACCATACCTGGCAATCTAACAGAATGAATATGAATACCATTTTCTTCTGCTCCTCTTGCACCTTTCATAGTCTCTTTTTTTGTTTCAGGTGACAAGAAAGATTCCCTATTTTCAAGCATACCTTTCAAAGTCTTTATAGAAGTTCCTGAAGGAGCATCCATTTTTTTCTCGTGATGAAGTTCTATTATCTCTGCTGAATCAAAATAAAGAGCTGCCTCTTTTGCAAACCTCATCATCAAAACAGCACCTATTGAAAAATTAGGAACAATCAAAACTTTCGTTTTATCTTTTGCAAGTTCTCTTATTTCTTCCAAATCTTTATCTGAATGACCTGTTGCTCCGACAATACAATCAACATTTTTTTCAATAGCTTTTTTTATTATTTCTGCAGATATTGAAGAATTTGTAAAATCAACGATACAATCACAATTTGATAATACTTCCTCTAAATTAGAAGATATTTTAACTCCACAACTTTTACAGCCTGCATTTTCTCCTGCATCAACACCTGCAGATTCTTCCCTATCAAATGCACCTGTCAAAATAAAATCTTCTGCATTTAGAATGGTTTTAACAACTTCTTTTCCCATTCTTCCATTTGCACCACAAACTGCAACTTTCATAGCTACTCCCCTTTCTCTTCTGTCTTCTTTTCTTCTTTATCGTCTGACATTTTTGTCAAAATCAATGGACAATCTGGAAATATATTTTTTTGACACGAAAAAACACAATAAGATAAGCAAAATATTCCAACATAATATGTAAAAATTGCCAATACAATAACTCCCAAAAACCAAATAAGTAATTTTAATATAAAAAGTGAAATATATTCCCACGATATAACAAATATTACAGCTGTTCCAACTAATACAATGATATTTGCCAAAATATAAACTGTTGCAATGATTAAAATAGGAACAATTAACTTTATTGAAAAAATTTTCTTTGAAAGTTCAAAAATACTTTTTGAGCTTATTTCTTGATATTTACCTGACATAAAAACAGGTATCACAAAGGCACGAGTTAAAATAATATATAAATTAAATAATGAAAAAACGAAACAGAAAATTATGGCAATTAAAATGTTTCCAAATGATGAGAAATCAATAGAAGAAACAGAAGATAATGACCAAATAAAAGCTGGAAGAGATATAATAAATTTAATGCCAAAACATATCAATTCCCAATTATAATATTTCTTCAAATAATCTGTTTTTTCAGCATATAATTCCTTAATTTTTAAGTCTTTATCTGGATTCAAAAATCGTTTTAAGACAACATTATAAATTTTACAATGCAAGAATATATAAAGGACAGAAATAATTGCCGATAAAATAACAATGTAAAAAGTATTAATTTTAGTAATAAATCCCAAAAATGGAGACAATACACAAGGACTAAAAAAAGCAAGTATAGGATAAGTAAATATCACTTGAATAATCTGAAATGGCAAAGGTAAATCTGGATTAATATTTTCAAATATCGGAGTTATAAAAGAAAATATATCAACCCCTGGGATTATCCAAGCAATTTCAAAAAATAACCCAAAAATTAAAATATCAAGAAAAGATTTTTTTTGTTCTTTTATTTTTTTAAAATAAATCAATGCATTTATCATAAAATTACACTCTTATTATTTTACAGTTCTTTTCAATAAAGGGGCTATAAAAATGCTTTTGCCAGTTTTTATATGACATTATTTTTCTATAAGTTGTAAAGTTTTCCTTTAATTACAATTGGAGATTACAACTTTTTAATATATAATATTAATAAATTATTGATGTTATGAAAAATAAAAAAATGTGTAAAATTATCTCAACCAAACCAAAAAAATAACAAAATTGCAACTATTTTTTTTTAAAAAAAGGTTAAAAAAGGCAAAATATAGAAAATATTTCTTAATTCTAAGTAGGAGAAAAATAATGTTTAAAAAGAACTTTTATTTAGCATTTGTACTAATGTTGATATCTATATTTTTATTGACAACAATACCAACTTATGCAAGTGCAGAAGAGCCTTATGAAACAAATTACACACCAAAAAAGACAACAACCAAAAAAAGGACAACAAAAAAACGCAAAACAAACAGTAGGAGCAGTCAAAAAAAATCTTTAGGATATCCCAAATGGATAAGTTGGCGTTGGAAATTAAATATTATACGCAACGAAGATGAAGACAATCCAAATTCAACTGACTATTATAAATTTAAAATTGCTATAACATACACAAATAAAAGCCAAGACAAGATAATAAAATGTTTTTTCAATAGAAATCTAAATGTATCATTTGATCATTGCCTCAAAAGAGATTATTCTGGTGAAATAAAATACAAAGGAAAATATTATGATAAAATATCGCATTGTCAGTCAAATGAAATATCCTATAGTAAGCCAATAAAATGTAATCTCTATCCAGGTGAATCATATACCCAAACATATTATGTTCCATTTAGTAGATTTAATTGGAAAAAAAGATATGATTCCAGAGTGCATGGATTAATAAACTATAAAATATCACATAAATTCCAAGTACAAAAGGAAAATATGGATAATGTAGAATAGAAATGAGTACAAAAAATTCCAGTCGAGTTAATACTCTCGACTGGAATTTTTTTTTAAATTAATTTTATTTTTTTGTTAACAGATTAAGGACTGCAAATCCATTTTTTCATCGACATTGCCCAATACACAGGCTGACCATTCAGAAGTTACAAGCATTTTACTTGCAAGCTGTTCTATTTGTTCTTTTGTAACAGAATCAATTTTGTTAAATATCTCTTCAAGAGAAATAAATCTATTGTGATAATATTCTGTTCTTGCAAGATGTATCATTCGAGCTGAAGT
>CADAWZ010000016.1:9493-34746 GCA_902791745.1 uncultured bacterium | reverse complement strand
AAAACTTGAACAAAGCGATAGTCTTTTTGCTGAATTCAATCCAATGACACATCTTACAGAAGATTTCTTTGCTTCAAAGATTGCTTTTTTAATTCTTTTAAATTTTCCAGTTTATACACTTGAAGAAAAAGATAGTTTAGGAGCTAATTGGTCAAATCTTGAATGGACAAAAGCTCGCCTTGCTGATAGATTTTCAGAGAGAATTCCTCCAAAAGTTCTATTGGCTTCATCACTTCCAATGTCAAAAGCAGGTGTATATATTTCTGATTATAATATCTGTATGGATCACATAATAGTTGATGGAAAAGTTGGTGTATTTCCAAAGGGAATGAAACTCATAAGTCATTGGGGACTTAGAGATGAATTAAAAGGATTATATAGAGAACCTGAAAGTATGAGAAAAAGAGAAATCATTGAGCAGATTCTCAAACGAATTGTACATGGTGAAATTCCAGAATGTGTAATTAATAATGAAGAATATGATTGGGACCCTGTAAATAACGAAGTATTTAAAAATGGCGAAAAAGTCGATAGACAGATTTTTTTAGCAGATAAAAATCTCGATTCATTTGTTCCAAAATGTCCAAATGCAATAGATAGAAATTTTGAATTCAGTGTTGAAATTTCTGAAGATAGAGTAAGAAAAATGCTTATATCTATTCTTGAAAGTGATGTAATAAAAGATATTGCAAAAATAGTTGAGAAAAAATTGGGGAGACCTCTAAGAGCTTTTGATATTTGGTATCCTGGTTTTAAAGATGCTTCAGATTTAAATGATGACGAATTAAATAAAATAATAGAAGAAAAATATGGTAATAGAGAGGGATTCCAACAAAAGATTCCTGAAATTTTGAGAGCTTTTGGATTTGCAAACTATAAGGCTGATTATTTGGCTTCAAAAATAACTGTTGATCCTTCAAGAGGGGCTGGTCATGCTATGGGAGCAGGTGGAAAGCAGTTTAATTCACATCTAAGAACAAGATTTGATTCCAAGAAGATGAATTATATTTCATATAATGTTGCGATCCATGAACTTGGACATTGTGTTGAACAAGTATTTTCACTAAATAATGCTCCTTCAACATTGATGAGTGGAGTTCCAAATACAGCATTTACAGAAGGATTTGCATTTGTTTTCCAAGGAAGAGACCAAGAAGTTCTCGGTGTAGGTGGGAGTAAAGAAAAAAGTGATGCAATGCACAGAATACACGGTTTTTGGCATTGTTTTGAATTATGTGGTGTTTCTCTTGTATGCGTTGATACTTGGCATTTTATGTATGACCATCCAGATGCAACAGCTGAAGAAATAAAAGATTTCGTTGTGAAGATTTCAAAAGAATATTGGAACAAATGGTTTGCTCCAATATTTAATGAAAAAGATTCAATTCTTTTAGGTGTATATTCACACATGATAGAATATGGATTATATTTGCCAAATTATCCTTTAGGTGAAATTATAAGAAGTCAGATTGAGAGCTATCTTGAAAATAAGAGCTTAGCTGAAGAGATGGAAAGACTTTGCTCCCAAGGAAAATTGACTCCAGATATTTGGCTTTTGAGAGGTACAGGAAATAATATTTCAACAGATTTTATCATAAAATATGCAAAACAGGCTGTAGAAAAATTTGAGACATTATGTGAATAATTTTTTAAAAGGTTTTTTCTTGTATTAAATTGAAGAAAAATAAGCTAATTGTTTGACATTGGCAAAATATTTTTGACTTTGAGGAGGGAAAGATATGATTCTTCCTATTTGGAATTCAGTTTATCAACAAAGACAAAACGAAGAGTTACAGGGACTTATAGATAAGATTGAACAAAATACACAAGATGAGATTTCTTCAGTAGTCATTTTCGATCTTGATGGTACTCTTTTTGACAATAGACCAAGGACACTACATATTTTAACAGAAATAGCTTCAAGATATGAAGAAAAAGTTCCTCAACTTGCCAATGTTATTGACAGGCACAGAGATTTGTCTCTTTTTGAATATTCTGTTACAAATACACTTGCAAATTTGAATGTTGATGATCCAGAAGAAGTTGAGTTTATAAAACAAAAATGGCAAGACCGCTTTTTCTCTGATGAATATCAAAAATATGATATTCCTATTCCAGGAGCTTGCAAATATGTCAATAAAATTCATAGAGCAGGAGCAACAGTAATCTATTTAACAGGTAGAGATGCACCTCGCATGCTTGTTGGTGCTATAGAAAGCTTGAGATTATTTGGGTTCCCTATTGGAATTTTGGGTACCATGATGATTGTAAAAGAAGTTTTTGAAGAACAAGATGAAGTATTTAAAAGGAATGTTACTCAGTATCTTAAAAGACTTGGTAAAGTTGAGGGAATTTTTGAAAATGAGCCTGCAAATAGCAATTTATTACAGGAAGAATTTCCAGAGAGTCAATCCTTCTTTGTTTTGACACAACATAGGGAAGATGCCCCACCTTTAAATGATGGTATTAGTGTTCTTAAAGATTTCAGAATCACAAAAAGATAGGTAAAAACTATGAAAGAATTTGATGAATTGATTTCTATAATGAAAAAACTTCGTTCTGAAGGTGGTTGTGTTTGGGACCGTGAACAAACACATGAAACACTTTTGCCTTTTATAATAGAGGAATCCCATGAATTGATAGATGCACTTGAATCAGGTGATAAAGAATGGGAGCAAGAAGAACTTGGAGATTTACTTTTACAAGTCGTTTTTCATTGTCAAGTTGAGGAAGATGAAAAGGGATATACAATAAAAGATGTACTAAGAAAATTATGTGATAAGTTGATTTTTAGACATCCTCATGTTTTTGGAACTATGGAGATAAATACTCCTGAAGAACTTGAGAAAATTTGGGAAGAAATAAAGAAAAAAGAAAAAGCTCTAAAAAAGGCAAGAAGAGAAGTTAGGACAATGAGTCCTATGTTTATAAAAAATGTCGCTCATGTCTTATCAAAAAAAAGAAGGTTTTTTGAGGAAAAAATAGAAAGTGATTTAGATTCTATATCTGAAGATTCTTTGGATTTGTCAGACAAAAATGGAATTGAAAATCTTGCAGGAAATTTGATTTTAAAGGGAATGTTACTTGCCTTTAAAAATGGAATTGAACCTGAGAGAGCAGTTTGGAATGCTGTCAAACAATTGAAATATGGCAATGAAGAAAAAGAAGATTAGAATACTGTAAATAGTTTATTAAAATGACAATTAAGGATGGTGAATTTTAATGTCAGAGATAGAATATATCCATGGTCGCCAAATTTTGGATTCAAGAGGCAATCCTACAGTAGAAGTAGATGTTCAACTTTCAAGCGGTGTTATGGGAAGAGCAGCTGTTCCTTCAGGTGCTTCAACAGGCGTTCATGAAGCTGTCGAACTCAGAGATGGAGATAAAGGCGTATATTGCGGTAAATCAGTTTACAAAGCAGTTGACAATGTAAATGATATAATTGCTCCAGAAATAGTTGGTATGGATGCTATATATCAGAGAGACCTTGACAATGTCATGATTGATCTTGATGGCACACCAAACAAAGGCAAACTCGGTGCCAATGCAATATTAGGCGTTTCTCTCGCTGCAGCAAAAGCTCAGGCAGAAGAATGTAATCTTCCACTTTATAGATATATCGGTGGTGTAAATGCTTGCACACTTCCAGTTCCAATGATGAACATTCTCAATGGTGGAAAGCATGCTGATAATAATGCAGATATTCAGGAATTCATGATTGTTCCAGCTGGTGCAGAAAGTTTTTCAGAAGCACTCAGAATGGGAACAGAAGTATTCCACAGCCTCAAAGCTCTTTTAAAATCAAAAGGCTTAAATACAGCTGTTGGTGATGAAGGTGGATTTGCTCCAAATCTAAAATCAAATGAAGAAGCTCTCGAATTAATCGTAGAAGCAATCAAAAAAGCTGGTAAAGAGCCTGGCAAAGATGTATTTATTGCTCTTGATATCGCTTCATCTGAATTCTACAAAGATGGTAAATATGTATTTACAAAGAGTTCAAATGAGTGCTTTGATTCAAAAGGTCTTATCGATCTCTATGAATCATGGATTTCAAAATATCCAATCGTTTCTATTGAAGACGGTCTTGCAGAAGATGATTGGGACGGCTGGAAACTTATGACAGAAAGAATCGGTGATAAGATTCAGTTAGTAGGCGACGATCTTTTTGTTACAAATACAGAAAGACTTAAAATGGGAATTGAAAAAGGCGTAGCAAATTCAATTCTTATTAAAGTAAACCAAATTGGCTCACTCACAGAGACACTCGAAGCAATCGAACTTGCAAAGAAAAATAAATATACTGCAGTAGTTTCACACAGATCAGGCGAAACAGAAGATACAACAATCGCTGACATCGTAGTTGGAATGAATGCTGGACAAATCAAAACAGGTAGTGCTTCAAGAACAGATAGAATTTGTAAATACAACCAACTTCTCAGAATCGAAGAAGAACTCGGAGATTCAGCAGTATTTGCAGGTCTTTCAGCTTTCAATCAGAAACATTAGTTTTTTGTAAATTTTTAATATAAAATTAAAGACCTTGTCTTTTTATGAGACAGGGTCTTTTTATGTATTTACTTTTTTACAAAATTTGTTAAAATAACAATAGCAATTTAGGAGGAGAATATGAATTTACTTTTAAATATTTTATGGTTTATTTTTGGAGGATTTTTATCAGGTCTTTCTTGGCTTTTGACAGGGGCATTATGGTTTATAACTATAATTGGAATTCCTTATGCTCAGCAGTGTTTTAAATTTGCCTCACTTTCTTTTGCTCCATTTGGAAAAGATGTTGAATATAGCGATAGTGATAAGCCAGTTTCAATTTTTTTAAATATAATTTGGCTTATATTTGGTGGAGTTCCATTAGCTATTGCAAATTTATCACTTGCTGTTACTATGTTTTGTAGCATTATAGGGATTCCTTTTGGACTTCAATATTTAAAACTTGTTAAACTCTCTATAATGCCATTTGGAGCTAAAATAGTAGATAACAAATAAATCAATAACTTCTATACTGCAATTAATTGCAGTATAGAAGTAGAAACAAAAACAGGTACAAAGACCATATTTATTATAAAACATATTAATATAAAATGTCAAATTAGAAATTTAAGGAAGAATAAAAATGTTATCACCCGTTTTATTTACACAATATTTAATAGACAGAAAAATAACATTTTTTGCAGGGGTTCCTGATTCATTATTGAAACAATTTTGCTTTTACATATCATCAGGAGAAAATAAAAATGTTACTCACATTACTGCAAATAGTGAAGGTTCTGCAATATCACTTGCAATAGGACATTATTTGGCAACAGGAAATCCTGCTCTCGTATATATGCAAAATTCAGGCATAGGAAACGCACTAAATCCACTAATATCTCTTGCAGATAACGATGTATATGGAATTCCAATGATTTTATTAGTAGGTTGGAGAGGAAAACCAAATACAGATGATGAGCCACAACATGTAAAACAGGGAAAGATAACAAAATCCCTTCTCGAAACAGCAGGAATAAAAACTTATGAATTAATTGAAGATAATGTTGAAGAAATTATAAAAAATGCTGTAAATTATACAATTAAAAATAATCAGCCTGTAGCTCTCATTGTATCTAAAAATTTTTTTAGTGAATACAACAACATCAAAGCAGAAGAATACAAAATAAGAAGAGAAGAAGCAATAGAAATTTTGCTAAAAAATATAACAAATAATGATAGGATAGTATCAACAACAGGAATGATCTCAAGAGAAATATATGAAATAAGAGAAAAATATGGGCAGAATCATTCATATGATTTTTTATGTGTTGGTGGAATGGGACATGCAAGTCAAATTGCAATAGCTATAGCTATTGAACAGCCTGAAAAAAATGTTTATTGTTTTGATGGTGACGGAGCTTTTTTAATGCAGATGGGAGGAGTTTCGCAGACTGCGTTATTACAACCTAAAAATTTTATCCACATTGTATTAAATAACTCAGCCCATGCCTCTGTTGGAGGTCAAGCAACAGTTGGAAATATAGTTGATATAACAAAAGTTGCAGAAGGGTTTTTTTATAAATCAATTTTAAAAATAAGAACAAAAGAAGAACTTTTAAATATTTCTTCAAAAATAAAAGATATAGAAAAACCAGCATTTATTGAAGTACAAGTGAGGAAAGAGGCAAGAAAAGACTTAGGAAGACCACCAAGAAACATGCATAAAGCAAAAATAGAGTTCATGGATAACTTGTAAAAAATAGCTTGCACATTGGTCTTTTAACCAAGAGGCAAGCTATTTTTAAAATTTGCTTTAATAATTTTTGACTTGAAAATTTATAAAAAAATTTATTAAAAAAAAGGCTGATAAATAAAATAATTAGAATAATTATATATTAAAAATAACAAAAAGGTAAATATATTTTTTATGAATCCTTCTCGTTCTCGATCAATTTCATTTATATGTTCTATTATATTATTAGCGAATCTTGCTTGGTGTTTTTATATGGGTACTCAAATTATGAGTTCAATGTCCATACCTTTTTTTATAGGGGCTATATTTGTTGCAATAATAATGGAACTATTTTGTTATGAAGTACCATATTATGGTTATATAAGTACTACATTGCCATTTTACATTTTTTGCACAATGATTCCAGAAACTGGAGGTTGGATGGGAACTTGCATAATTGCTTTTGCTGGTAATGTTGCAAGAACCGTAAGAAACAACCAACCAGGATTATATAAATTTGCAGATTTTGTATCTTCTACGGTAAATACCACATTTGCAATCTATGCTTTCTCATTTATCTTATTTGGTGTAGAAATTGGAAATCCAAATTTTATAGATAATTTGGCAAAATATTCTTCTTTAATGAAAACTACTGGTACAATGGACTTACATTTTGTTGGTGCTATTGTTTTTTCTGCACTTGTATTTTTTTACATGGATTCCACATTTACCGTGGCGACAGCATGTTTTCTTTCAGAAGAAAACATGAAAGCTTGGGAAGAAGTGAGAAAAAAAATAAGAGTTTATTATTTAGCTTCTTTCGCTATTGCTTTATTGGGATATTATTCTTTTATTTTTTCTATATGGAATCTTATCTGGGTTTTAGTTCTATTAGTAGTTTTTAATAGAACAATATATTATATATTAGAAGAAGTTGCAAATATAGATAGTGAGAATATAGCTCAAGAATTGACAACAGTACAAGTAGAAAGAGATAATTTGGAAAAAATAAATCAAAAATTAACTGGCGATTTAAGAAAAAAAATTGATGAAATATCTGTAATACATGAAATGGGTAAATCTTTAGGTTCTTCTACTACAGTAGAAGGAGCAGTTTCAATTGCAATTTCAATGATAAGAAAATTTATCAAATATCAAACTTGTGCTATTTTTTTACTTACAAAAGATGGAGGCTTTCAATCATATAAATCTGATTCTCCTTATCGTAATGAAATAGATGCCATGACTATAGAAGATTTGAAATCAACGATTGTATATCAAGCAATGCAAATTAAAAAAGCTATAGTGATAAATGAAGAATTGCCAGAGGGAGTAACTCCTGTAATTGAAAATGAACATTCTATAATTTGTGTTCCACTTATAATGAGAGATAAAATAATAGGAATGTTATATATAGGAGACCCTAGAGATGCATGTTATGATGAGAGTCATTTAGGTATGCTTGAAACTCTTTCACTCTCTTTTTCAGTATCTATTGAATCAGCTCAATTATATGAACAAAAAGAGGCATCCTTTGAATCTAAAAATGATTTAAATATAGAACTTCAAAAATCTGTTAAACAATTATCAGATTTAAATGAATTGGGAAAATATTTAGGAAGCAGTTTAAAGATTGATGATGTACTAAATTTTGTATGTTCGAAAATAAATAATCTAATAGAATTCCAAACTTTTATAATATTTTCTATTGTAAAAAATGAAAAAGCAAAAGAAACTGGAGAAGATGAAAAGGTTGTTGAAACAAGAAGAGTTATATCTCCTTATGCAGATTATCTTGCAGATTTAACATATAAATATGATGATGGAATTTTGGGTTGGGTAATTAAAAATATGCAACCAATTATACTTGGAGAAAATTCCAAAATAGAATATCCAAATCTTTTGGAAAATGAGCCTTCTTCAATAATAATTCCAATGGTTTTGGAAAATGAAGTATATGGTTTATTTTATGCAGGAAGTGGAAAAAGTAATTTTTATGATGATAAGAATTTAAATCTCCTTTCAACTGTTGCATATCAAACAGCCATGTCTATAAAGAATTGTGAACTTTATGAACAAATGGTCTCACTTGCAATAACAGATGGATTGACAGGATTATATACACATAGATATTTTCAAGAGCGTCTTGCAGAAGCTTGTAAAGAATATGATAGAACTCACAAATCCTTCTCTTTGATAATGATAGATGCAGACCATTTTAAGACATATAATGATACTCTTGGACATCCAGAAGGAGATAAACTTTTAAAAGAGATTTCTGGAATATTAAAAACATGTTGTAGAGATACTGATATCGTAGCACGTTATGGAGGAGATGAATTTGCTGTAATACTTAAAGAATCAGATAAAGTAAATGCTATAAGAGTTGCAGAAAGAATCAGAGATGCGTTTAATAAAAAATTTGCTACTTATAAAGTACCTATAACTGCAAGCTTGGGTATAGCAAACTTCCCACAAGATGCTTCAAGAAAAGATGAATTTATTGTAGCTGCTGATAAAGCACTTTATGAATCTAAAAAGCATGGAAGAGACAGAGTTACTGCAGCACCTTCTTTGACTGATGCAGGTAGTTTATTAGCTGGAGCAGATGACAGAAAAACATCTAAGATGAGTGCTAAAAATAAGACAAATGCTTTAACACCAGAACAATTGGAAGAAATGAAAAAGAGTTACTTTACTTCTTTGAATGCGAAGTCAACAAGTATACCTGTTACAAATAAAGAAAATTCATTCAGAAATCCAAAAACATCTGATATGAGATTCCATGTTCCAGATGCACCTTCTGCTGAAAAATCATTTAGAAGAAGATCTGTTGAAACTCAAGTATTTATTCCTGAGGACTCTCCTCTTGGCAAATAATTTTTAAACGAGGTTTGTATGGATAAGCAAAAAATTTTAGTAGTCGATGATGAAACTTCTATTGTTGAGTTTATAGAGATAAATTTAAAAAGATCTAATTTTGATGTTTTAAAGGCTTATACAGGAACAGATGGTCTTTTGTTACTTGAATCTGAAAAACCAGATTTAATGGTTCTTGATTTAATGTTACCTGACATGACGGGTTTTGATGTATGTAAGAAAGCAAGACTATTTTCAGATGTTCCAATAATAATACTAACTGCAAAAGGAGATGACTATGATAAGATTGTAGGTCTTGAGTCTGGAGCAGATGACTATATGGTAAAGCCTTTTAATCCTTGGGAATTAATAGCAAGGATTCAAGCAATACTTAGAAGAGTTACAAAACAGCAAAAAAATGAGGAAGAAAAAGATAATTTAGTATTTGGAAATATGAAAATAGATTCTCTCGGAAGAAAAGTTTGGAAAGATAATAAGTTAATTGAATTAACTCCAAGAGAATATGATTTGTTGATGTTATTTTCGAGTAATCCAGGAAAGAGCTTTTCACGTGAGGAAGTCAGGAAAGTTATATGGGGGCATGAATTCATAGAAGAAAGAAGTATTGATGTTCATATAAGAAGATTGAGAGATAAAATTGAAGATAAACCAGAAGCTCCTTCAATGATTTTGACAATTTGGGGAGTAGGTTATAAATCAAATCCAGAAATATTTGGCAAAAAAGAAAATGAATAAAATATTTAATTTTTTTAAAAATATGAGATGGAAACTCTTTTTGAGTTATTTTATTCTCGTTATTTTTAATATTTCATTATTGGGTTTTCTTTTTTACATATTTACAATGGGACATTTTATGGCTACAAGAGAGTCATATATAGAAACGGCCGCTGATTATTTTGTCAAATTTGTAACGGCAAATATGGAAAATGATGGACAATTAACAGGTACATCTAAGTTTTTTCTCAGACAAAATTGGGAAAAAATGGATTATGAATTAATTGTATACGATAGGACAAATTTAATTATAGCAGATTCAAGGTCTCTTGATGAACAAATGGGAATATTTTCCATGAATTCAAAGGGAGATGAAAAAATATCGTCTGTATTAGAAACAGGTCGTCCTCTTTCTTGGAAAATAAAAAATGATAATTCCAATTTTATTTATTATTGTTGTCCTGTATTTTTTGAAACCAAAATAATTGGGGCAGTAAAAATTGGAATGTCAACAGATGATTTCAGTGCATTATTTGATATTTTTAAAGACTATTTTATTATAACTTTTGTATTGTCTTTGATAGCAGCTTTAGGTCTTGCATTTATATTTGTAAGAAGCATAATGAAACCTGTTATAAAAATAAGGGATATTGCATCTGAAATCTCTTTAGGAAAATTTGAAAGCAGAGTTAATTATGATGCAACAGATGAATTAGGTGATCTCAGCAGAACTATAAACAAGATGGCTGAAGACCTAAATAAATTAGAAGAGACACGAAATCTTTTCCTTGCTAATATTTCACATGAATTAAAAACTCCTCTTACTATTATAAAGGGATTTGCTCTAACAATGGAGGGAGACCCTGAAATAAGAGAAGATCAAAGACATTTCCTTGAAACGATAAACAAAGAAGCCGACAGACTAACAAGACTTGTCAATGAACTTCTCGAATTGAGCAGACTAAAAACAAAGAAGACAACAATGAAAATTGCTCCTTTTGATATAAAAGAAATAATAGAAGATGTTGTCTTTAATATGCAGACTAAAGCTGATAAATTTAACTGCACTATTTCTTATTCATGTCCTGATAACCTTCCACTTATTCCGATAGATCCAGATAAAATACATGAAGTTTTTATAAATTTAATAGATAATGCAATAAAATATTCACAAGACCATAAAGAAAAGCCAGAAGTGAAAGTTATTGTTGAAATTGATAAACAAGAATTTATTGCAAGGGTAAGCGATAATGGACCAGGCATTCCTCAAGCTGATTTAGATATGATTTTTGAAAAATTTTTTAGAAGTGGAAGTAGTAGATCACAAAAAATTGAAGGTGTTGGACTTGGTCTTTCAATAGTTAAAGAAATTGTAAATGCTCATAATGGAAAAATATATGCAGAAAGTAAAGAAGGTCAAGGATGTACTTTCGTGATAAAATTACCACTTCAAATTTAATTAACATATTTAAACAAAAAATTTAACAAAAAATTTTATAATTTAACAATTTTTGTAACAATTCTGTAAAAGAAGCAATTTATAATATAGGAAAAGATAAAGGAGGTACAAATATGAATCTAAAAATAGCGATTTTAATTTTTGGACTTTTTTCGTTTTTGACAATATTACCTATTTCAAAAGCAGAAGCCGCAGAAAAATTAATTGTCAATAAATATGACACTGGAAGTAAGATAATATTATCTAATGGTACGGCTTATATACCTCTTGAAGTTGTTGCAGAAAACATAGGGACTTATGTTGCTTGGTTCCCTTCATCTCGTATAGTTGTATTTAATGGGGTACAAATTTCTCAATATTTGAGAAAAAATGGTATTATATATGCCTCTGCAAAAGAGATCGCAAATACTTGTGGGGGAACAATAAAATATGATAAGTATACAAGAGATTTACATTTCTCTACAAGTAATATAATGTCATATAACAAGGGTAACAGTGTAGGAACCTCAGATGTAATTCCTTCTTCAAATGATCTTTCCACTGTTTACCCATCAAGTTCTGCTAAAGCAAAACCACAGGATATAATAAGACCAACAAGAGCAAAAGGCACTATGGCAGAAGGATTAAAACTTCCAACTACTGCTTCATATTCTGGAGTCCCTGCTCCTGAAAGTAAATTGTCAAGTTATTTAACAAATGTTCCAGCAATGCAAACAAAGGGAAATTTTGCACAAAAAAATGGAAAAAATTCAGTTTTTTCAGTAACTGTTACTGATATGGAAGAGATTTCTGTAATTAAAAATAGATATAATGCTTCTGCTGGAAATAAATATTTTGTAATATATGTTTCTCAACAAAATATTTCTCCAGATGTTCAAATTTATACAGGAAAATTCACCCTTTCAGATGAAAATTCACATATATACGATTACATGGAAGGTTTGAGTAATTATTGGCTTTCAATTTTAAAGCCAGGAGGAGTAAATTACGGATATTTGGTATTTGAAGTTCCACAGAATTCAAGAGCCTCTAAACTTATATTGAATGCCTTAAATCAGCCACCATTAGCAATCGATTTAGTTCATTAAAAACTTCAAGTCTTTTTTAAAGGACTGATTAAGGAGGAAATTTCTTTTATGAGAAAATTATTTACTTTCCTTTTTTGTATGTGCATGATTTTTTTTACTGCCATGCCTATTTTTTCAGCAGAAAAAGTTACTATAGAGTTGTGGCATGCAATGAGAGGGGAAAAGAAGGAAGTTATTGACGATCTTACTGCAAAATTTATGAAGGAAAACCCTGATATAATTGTAAAGTCAAAGGCAATATCGACTCCTGATTTACGCCTCTATGGAAATAATTATTCTTGTCTTTATCGTCAACTTATACAAGGGCTCGCTGAAGGAAAGCAACCTGATATTTCGCAGGTTTATGAAAATTGGACAACACAATTTGTAGAAATAAATGCAATAACACCTTTTTCACATTTTGACAACACACCTTATGCAATGTCTGCTGCTGACAAGAAAGACTTTATACCATTATTTAAAGATGCATGTTCTTATAACGGTGTAATGTGGACAGCTCCATTTAATAAAAGTGTATTTGTATTATATTATAATAAAGATATTCTTGATAAAAATGGTGTTAAAGTTCCTAAAACTTGGAAAGAATTAAAAGAAGCTGCAATAAAGATTTCTCAATCAGATACTTATGGAATAATTTATACTCCTGTTGTAGATGCAATAGGTCATTTAATTTATTCAAATAATGGTGCTTTTATAAAAGACAATAAACCTGTCTTTAATGATAAAATAGGACTTGATGCACTACAATATTGGACAGAACTTGCAAATACAGGAAATGGAAAAGCAGGAAAGCCCACTTTCAATTCATATAAAGAATTTTTAGATGGAAATGCTGCTTTCACTATTGAAACAAGTGCAAGAATAACTGATGTTAAAAATAAATGTAAATTTAATTATGGCATAGCAATGCTTCCTTCTGGAAATTCAAGAGCTGTACAATGTGCAGGAACAAATCTTGCGATTTTTTCAAAGGATGAGGCAAAAAAGCTTGCATCTTGGAAACTCATAAAATATTTGACAAACACAGAAAACAATGCAGAACTTGCTATGAAGACAGGATATCTTCCTGTTAGGTATTCAACATATAATAGTCCAACATATAAAAAATATCTTGAAAAATATCCAGGATATAAAGTTGGAATGGATGAATTAAAATTTGGAGTTACTCAACCTCGTACAGCAGCTTGGGAATCAATAAGAGGATTGTTGAGTGATGCTTTATTTGATGCAGTTTCAAATGAAGAAGAACCAGAAAATGCTTTAAATAGAGCTGCAGAAATATCAGAAGAACTTTTGAAAGGTGTTAAGTAAAAAAATATATTAAGAATAGGAAATGATATTATGTCAAAAATATTTTATAAAGCTACATTTTTGACTCTATATTTAGGAATATCTATTTTTCTTTTTTATACTTTAGGGTATGCAGAAATAAAAACAGTTAATGTAATTGTTGGAAATAATTCTGTAGGTACTGGAATAATAAACAAGGGAACTGTATATGTCCCAGTTCATTCAGTAACAAATGCACTTGGAAAATCTTGCAAATGGAATCCTGAGAAAAAAAGAATAGTTATAAATGGTAAGAATGTAGCTGGAAAAGCAATTAGATATAGACAGGTAATATATATACCTTATTATGAAATAGCAAATTGTACAGGTATTTCTTCAATATATGATGGAAAAAATAATAGTGTCATATATTCCTATGAAGCAAATGCTTCAAATATAGTTTCATTTATGGGAAATACAAAAGCAATAAAGACAGCTTCTATACCTAAATCAAGTAATATTAATTCAAATACAGTAGCTGTTGTACCACCAAAAGGTGGATTTATAGATGAACCATTTATCCCAGTTATAGGGGAAAATGATGTTTTTAAAGTAGCAGTTACTAATGTAGAAAATAAAGATCAAGTAAAAGCTCAAAGTGTATCAAATCCTTCAAATAAATTTGTTATAGTTCATTTATCTCAGCAAAATGTATCAGATGAAGTACAAATATATACTGGTAAGTTTGCACTTATGGATAATAAACAGAGAATTTATGAATATAGCGAAGGTGTAAGTAATTTTTGGCTTGTTGTTTTAAGACCAGGTGGTTCTAATTTTGGATATATTGTTTTTGAAATTCCAAAAGACTCTGAACCTTCAAAATTAATATTATCAACAACTTCGAGACCACCTTTAGCACTTAATTTAAAATAACAAAAATAAATTATACTTAACTTTAAAATTAAACAAATAAAAAAACAGGAGGCTGGCTTCTAAATATAGAAGTTTTAAACCTCTTGTTTTTTTTATAAAATATTTCTAAATATTCAAAAAATAAATGTTTATAATTTTATAAACATTATTTCAAATGGGGTAAAAATTAATTTCAATTTCTAAAACTTTGTTTTGAACAATTGAAGTAATATTAAAAAATATTATACTGGGAGACCCAAAGTGAATTTAAAAAGGTTTACCATACGAGAAGAATATTTTGGCTCTCTTATTTATGATTCTGAAAAAAAAGATTATATACCATTTGATGAAGAAGCTACATTGTTTTTCAAAAAAAGTTCTGAAGGAATATCTTTAGCGGAAATATATTCTCAATATTTAAATAATAAAACAGAACAGAATTTTAAAACATTTGTAAACTTATGTAAATCGGTTGGTTTATTAAATGACAATGATATTTTTGACGGAATTTTTATAAGTAGAAAAAATACTGATGAAAATAAGAAGTGTCTTTCTGCTCCATTAAAAGTACATTTACAGGTTACAAATGAATGTCCTTTAAAATGCAGACACTGTAGTCAAGTAAGTAGAGAACCAAGAGAAAATGAACTGACATTTGAAGAAATTTCTCATTTAATCTCAGATTTATCAGAAATGGGAACAAAAGAGATATGTTTTTCAGGTGGAGATCCTTTCTGTAGAGAAGATTTTATAAATATTGTAAATATAGCTGTTAGAAGAGGTCTATCTGTATCTATTTCTTGTTCTGGACTTTTTGTAAGTAGGGCTATTGCTAAAAAAATATCAGAATTGGATCTAAAACAAATAAAAATCAGTTTTGATGGTTCTTCCGAAAAATCTTATGATTATTTTAGAGGAAAAGGGACATATAGAAGAGCTATAAGAGGCATAAAAACAATAAGAGAAATGTTTAAATGCAAAATGGTTCTTCACTCTGTCATAATGAAACCTAATATAGGAGAACTTTTGAGTCTATTTAGAGCTATTCAAAAGTTAGAAGCAGATGAATGGACAGTTGACTTTTTTAGATCAATAGGTAGTGCAACTTCTCATAAAAATTTTGCATTGATGCCTGAAGAGATAAATCTTGTAAGAAGAACACTTAAAAAATTTTCTGAAACATCTGAGATGAAGATAAAAATTCCTTCTCTTCCAGAAATAAGTTCAAAAATTTCAATATACAGTAATTTTGGTTGTCCTGCGGGTAATATATATTGTTACATTAACTCGGCAGGATTTGTAAAGCCATGTGGATTTATGCCTGATTCTATTTTTGCAGGAAATAT
This sequence comes from uncultured bacterium, assembly GCA_902791745.1. GTDB lineage: Bacteria > Vulcanimicrobiota > CADAWZ01 > CADAWZ01 > CADAWZ01 > CADAWZ01. The sequence goes on along the minus strand of CADAWZ010000016.1, from coordinate 18,855 downwards.
AAAAAATGATTCAATTCAAAATATATGGTTAAACTCAAAATTATTCTCTGATCTCAGGTCATCTTTAGGGGTTGATAAATGTCGAGCCTGTGGTTTTTATAAATCCTGTAGAGGTGGATGTAGAGCAAGGTGTATAGAAAACAACAAAAATATTGAAACTAATGATCCATTTTGTTTTATGGCTATTTCTAAAGAAAAAAATTAAATCATTTGGTGAAAAAAATGAATTTAAATGTAAAAAAAAGAGCATTGGAACCTAAAAATATGTTCTGTTCTATGTTGAAGAAAAAGGTTTTAGTGCTTGTAGAATATGATGATTATAAAAATCGAAATAATAAAGGATTTCCAGGAACTTATTATTGTGAAAATATAATTTCCTGTTATGGAAAAGGTAAAAAATGTAGATATAGTGGAATAAGTCCTCTTTATCCAGATCCATTAATCCCAGAAGAATTTTCAGAAGAAGAAAGATAAATAGGAGAAATTATGAATAATATTTCAAAGTTTACTGTTATATTTTTTTTGTTTTTTGTATTTATTTTGTATGGTTGCAATACTCCTGAAAATACAAAAAAAAATACAACAGTAAATAATACTTCTAAAAAAGATAAAGTACAATATTATAAAAATAGTACAGTTGGATATAAAGTTCCAATAACTTCATCTTGGAAATTGGGAGAAGCTCCAAATACTGATATTGTCTTAATAAATAAAAATGGAACTTTTACGCCAGAGCCGTCTGTAAATATAATTACTGTAAAAGAAAATAAATTTGAGCTTTGGGATAAAAACACACAAAAAAAATTGAAAGAACAAATTGATAAAAATCTTGTTACAGCTTCAGAAAAAGAAATTACTTTAGCAGGTCAGCATGCTTATAATATTGTCTATGGACTTGAAAATAAGGCTGTTTCAAAAATAGTAAATCAAACTTATCTATTTTATAATGGATATTTTATGGTTATAACTTGTTCTTCAAGAGAATCTGAATATAATAGATTTGAAGAAATATTTGATGATTTTATCAAAAAGATAGAATTTACAGAAGCTAAATAGGGTGAAAAATGGAAAAATTAAATCAAATAACAGAAAAAATATCTTCGAGATTTACTGGCATAACAAATGCAAGAGATGAAATTTTACAGCTTCAAAGGGAAGTCATAAGATGTGCCTCTCTCTCAATAAGAGCCACGCATCGTGGAGAGTTTGAAAATGCTAAAGAGATTTTGACAAATGCTGATAATATGATAGAAGGCAAAAAAGAAATTTTTTCAAAATATCCTGAATTATATTATGCTGGTTATTTTCTCGACGCAATGAAAGAGCTTGCTGAAGCAAGAATAACACTTGCATTGATAAAAGGTGAAGAAATACCAGACCCTGATGAAATCAAATGTGAATACTCTTCTTATGTAAATGGAATGGGGGAAGCCATAGGTGAATTGAGAAGATATGTTCTTGATAAGATAAGACATGAATCATTTGACGGTGGAGATGAAGTTCTTGATCGAATGGAAGAACTTTACTGTGTTTTGACATCCCTTGATTTTCCAGATGCTATAACAAGAGGTCTCAGAAGAACAGCTGATATAGCCCGTTCAATAATAGAAAAGACAAGAGGAGATTTGACTTTAAATATTGCTCAAAAAAGATTGTCTGAAAAAATTGATTCTGTTGCAAACATAACAAGAGAAAAAGTTTAATTATGGATATAGATTCTTTTGTTATTGATGAAAATTTTGTTGGAAAAAGAATAGATGTATTTTTGGCAGAAGTTACAGAAAATTCAAGAAGTTATATTCAAAAAAATATTTCAGCTGAACTGGTAAAATTAAATTCAAAAATAATATCAAATTGTTCTACTAAATTAAAATTAGGTGATATTGTAGAAATACAGGAACAAGAACTAAAAAAAGATATTGCAGAGCCTGAAAATATTCCTATAGATATTATTTATCAAGATTCAGATTTAGCTGTTATTAACAAGCCAAGAGGTATGTCTGTACATCCAGGAGCTGGCAGATCAAATGGAACTTTAGTCAATGCTATTTTGTATAATATAAAAGATTTGTCAGGAATAGGTGGAACTTTGAGACCTGGAATTGTTCATAGACTTGATATGAATACATCTGGTCTTATATTGATAGCTAAAAATGACAAAGCTCATGAAAATTTGTCTTATCAGTTTGAAAATAGATTGATAAAAAAAGAATATTATGCTATTGTTCATGGAAAAATAGACCATGGAATGAAACAAATAATTGCTCCCATTGCAAGAAATCCTTATAATAAATTAAAAATGGCAGTAAAAGATGGCGGAAAATATGCAGAAACTCTTTTTACTCCACTTGATGTATTTAAATCGTTCTCTTATGTAAAAATTTTTCCAAAAACTGGAAGAACGCATCAAATAAGAGTTCACCTTTCTTATATAGGATATCCAATAATGGGAGACTTTTTATATGGAGCTCCTAAAAATAAATATGGTATAGAAGTTCAAATGCTTCATGCTGGTTCTATAAAATTTATACATCCTACTTTAAAAGAAGAAATGAAATTTGAAGTGGAATGTCCAAATGATATGAAAAATATTCTCGAAGATTTGAGAAACAATTAGATAATGGAGGGATAATATGGAACAAGAATTTGATAACGAAAAAATGTTTATGTGTCAAAAATGTAATGCAGTTATTGCAATAGATTCTGTTTCAGATGATATAAATATCACTTGCTGTGGTGAGATTATGACTCCTGTCGATACAGTAGAAGAGACAGAAAATGAATTTTTAAAATGCAAAGAATGTGGAACAGTTATATGTATTGAAGGTTCAGAACCTGAAGATGGTTCTACCTGTGAGTTTACTTGTTGTGATAAAGTAATGGAACATTGTTCACCAGTAGAAGAAGAGAGAGATGAAGATGAGACAATTTTAGTTTGCAAAGAAAAAAATACTGTCATTTCAGTTGTAAGACATGGTAAAAATGAAAAAAAATTAAATATAAAATGTTCTGGTATAAAAATGGAAACCATGAATGAAGATGATGATATTGAAGAATATGAAGACATATTCTTAAAATGTGAAAAATGCGGAACAGCTATATTTGTTAATGAAATGCCTATAGATGACAATGATTATGTATTTACATGCTGTGATCAAGAGATGGTTGAATATACTCCAGAAGAAGATATATGTACTTGTGGTTGTGAAACAGAACATATACTTGTTGAACCCAAAATAGATGTTGTAGTTTCTGTAATTGAAGGTGGGGAAAATTGCAACATTAAATGTAATGGTAATCAACTTATTCCAATATGCAATACTACTTCTTTAATATGTAAAAAATGTGGAAATAAAATTTCTGTGATAAATAATGGTGAATATTTCAAAGAACATGAAGTATATAATATATCATGTTGTGGCGAAAAAATGGAAATAGTAGATGAAGATTTTAAAGAAGAAAGCAAAAAAGAAGATGAACATAAATGTTGTTGTCATGACCACTCAACAAATAAATGCAATTCAGAAAGTGATTCTACATTGTTGGAATTCAAAAATGAACTTAACCAAATATTTAAAAATGTAAATGATTCTGTTGATGATTTAACATTTTTATATTGTCCAAAGTGCCATAAAAGAGTAACTGTAGCAGAAGAACCAAAAAGTGGAGAAATAAATGTAGAATGTTGCGGTGAAAAAATGGTCAATCTTGATGAAGTACAATCTTATACAGGATATACATTTGCATGTAAAAAATGTGGAATAGAAATTTGTGTTGAGGAAGATTGTTCCTGTTATACAGATGATAAAGAACATGGATTTGTATGTTGTGGTGAAAAAATGGAAATAATAGATATTCCAAATCCTGAAAGTTGTTCGGATGATTGCTGTTCTTGTTGTGGATGTGATGATTCAGAAGAGGGTGGTTGTTGTTCCAGTGGCTGTTGTTCATTTGGAAGTGAAGAAAAAGAAGATGGTGATTGCTGTACTGGTGCTTGTTCTGTAGATACTGTACCTCGTGAAGATTTTTCAAAAGGATGTTGTAGCGGTGGTGTTTGTTCATTTAGCGACGACGATAATGAAGAAGATAATGAGGATGAAGAATATGATGAAAATGATGAGAAAGAAATATTAGTTTGTCCAAAATGTAAAAGAATAGTTTCTGTTGTATCACCTTGCAAAAATGAAAAGTGCGATGGAGTTTTTTGTTGTGGTGAAAAAATGCAAAGTTTATCATCACTTACTGATAAAGCAGGTAAATATTTTAAGTGTAAAAAGTGTGGAACTGAATACTATCTTGATGCAGATTCAATGTATAAACGCAAAGAAGACTATAAAAATATAGTTTGTTGTGGAGAAGAAACTGTAGAGGAAGATAAGGAATATTCAGAAGAAGATTTTCATGATGAATCAAATAGTATTTCATTTTTCTGCACAGAATGTGAAAGACTTGTGGCATTGTTTGATGAGAAAGAAGATAAGCCACAGCCTGTTTGTTGTGGAAAGAAAATGATAGATCTAAATGAATCAGAAGATAGTGATGGGGAAATGTATGTTTGTAAACAATGTGGCTTAAAGCTCATAATAGAAAATCATTGTCTTTGTGGTGTTTCTGATAAACCATGCCAACTTGTATGTTGTGGAACACCAATGAAAGCTGTAATGAAATAAAATATGAAATATATAATGATTGAGACGGCTGGACATGTCGATCATGGAAAGACATCGCTTGTTCAAGCCGTTTCTGGTAAAAATACAGATACACTTCCTGAAGAGAAAAAAAGAGGTATGACTATAGAGACTGGTTTTACCTCTTTTAAATTAAATGAAGAAATAATAGCAATAATTGCAGATGTACCTGGTCATGAAAATTTTATAAGTAATATGCTGATGGGCAGTTGTTTTGCTGATATAATCTATCTCTTAGTAGATTCAAAAGAAGGGATAATGCCCCAAACAGTAGAGCATATAAAAATTATTTCACATTTATCCCCTAATGCCATTGTAATTGCAGTAATCTCAAAAATAGATTTAGTTGACTGTGAAAGAATAGAAGAATTAAAAAGAGATATACATTCTTTTTTAGTTAAAGAAAATATCAAAAAATTTTATATACAATGTTTTTCTGCGATTTCAAATAGTGGGCTTAAAGAAATATTTGATTTGACAGAAAAAATAGCAATTTCTATTGAGAGAACAAGAGATATTCGACCTTTTAGAATGTCTATAGCAAGGGTATTTTCACTAAAAGGCATAGGAACTGTTGTAACTGGATATCCGTTTTTGGGGGAAGTCAATTTAAATTCAAAACTTGAATTATTGCCTTTAAGAAAAATTTGTACTGTTAAAAATATACAAGTTGCGGGATATAATTTAAAAAATGTCTCTATTGGAACTACTATTGCATTGAATTTAAGAAATATTTCTAAAAATGATATAAAGATAGGGTATACTCTTGCAGATATAAATTCTTTTGAATTAAAAATAAAAGCGATTGCTAATTTCAAAATAGATGATTCTATTAGTGAATTTAAATCGGGAAAATATATATTTTTTTCTGGTACATTTAAAAATATTGTAAAAGTAAAAGTTTTGAATTCTAAACAAGAAATAGTTGTATTTTTTAAAGATAAAGTAGTTTGTGAAGAAGGGGACAAATTTATTTTAAGAAGTATAAATCCTCAAAAAACAGTAGGATTTGGAATAATAAATAAAACATTTATTGAACATGACTCAATAAAAGAGAAAAAGAAATCAGAAATAGTTAAATTAGATGATTCAATAAAAAATAAATTTATAAAAATTTTACAAAAATACTCATCTTGTGGTATTTCTTTAGGAAATTTAGAAAAAGAAATTTACATGCCTTCAAATAAATTCAAATATTATATAAAATTATTGAGGGATGAACAAATATTGAAAGTATTTAATAACTTTGTTCTTTTAAAAAGTGATTATGATTCAATAAAAAATAAATTTATAAAAATTTTAAAAGAAAAAAAAATATGTGGTTTAAGTGATATTAGAGAACTGATCTTTGGGGGGAGACATTTTTTAATATCGCTTTTGGAAGAATTTGATAGAGAAGGTATTACTATAAGAACAGAAAATGGAAGAATTTTAAAATAAATTTAAATTTTTACAATATTAACAAGAAATTTACAATATTAACATTTTTTTTTTATATTTTTGTGATTTTATATTTTATAATATAACCAGAATAAAAATAATTTTTTGGAGGAAAAAAAATATGACTACTATTGGTTCTTCTTTAAATCAAGCTATGGGTGGCTTTGGAATTCATTTATTACAAGGTGGTAGCAATGGAAATTCTGCTTCAGGTCTTTCAGGATTAGGCAGTGGTCTTTCAGGAATTGGCGGAATGCAAGGTATGGGTGGAATGCAAGGCATGGGCGGAATATTTGGAATGCCTGATATGTCTTCATTCTCTGGAGATTTAGGTGAATCTTCTATGGGTGGACCACAACAGTTGATGAGCATGTTTGGCGGTGGTTCTGATATGGGTTCACTCGGTCTTGGAAGTATGCCTGGTTTTGGTGGTTTACAAGGTTTGATGGGCGGAATGCAAGGTGGTAATGGTATAGGTAATATGTTACTCAGCATGCAAAAGATGATGGATATGATGAGCCAAATGATGGTAATGATGGTAATGGGTAATATGGCAAATTCCATGACTGATATGATGAGCCAGATGGGCAATATGTTTGGTGGAGGCGGTGACGCTTCTGCTATGGCTGGTCAGGGTGGACTTAGTAGTTTAAGCTTTTAGTTTTTAATGATTTGAAATTTGGAGGAAAAAAAATATGACTACTATTGGTTCTTCTTTAAATCAAGCTATGGGTGGTTTTGGAATTGGTTTATTATCAGGTGGTAGCGGAAATTCTGCTTCTGGGCTTTCAGGATTAGGCAATGGTCTCTCAGGAATGAGTGGTCTTTCAGGATTGGGTAGTGGACTTTCAGGAATGACAGACCTTTTAGGTATGGGTGGTCTATCAGATATGTCTTCATTGACAGGAGATTTAGGTGAATCTTCTATGGGTGGTCCACAACAATTGATGAGCATGCTTGGTGGTGGCTTTGATATGGGTTCGCTCGGATTTGGTAGTATGCCAGGTTTTGGTGGTTTGCAAGGCTTAGGTGGTATGCTTGGTATGGGCGGTATGAATGGTATGCCTGGAATGCAAGGTATGATGGGTATGCAAGGTATGCCTGGAATGCAGGGTGGCAATAGCGTTGGAAATATGTTAGTCATGATGCAGAAAATGATGGATATGATGAGCCAAATGCTTGTAATGTTAGTCATGAGTAACATGATGAATTCAATGAATAATATGATGAACAATATGATGGGCATGATGGGCGGTGCTAATGGTGGCAATGGCTCGGGAGCTGATGGCGTAAATGGTGTAAATGGACAACAGCAACAACATGGAGCAGGTTCAGGAAGTGCAACAGTAGACCTTGCAAGAAAATACTTAGGTCAAACTACTAATCACATAAAAGGTCTTAATAATCTTGATAAATCCATCGGTTTGAATAAAAATTGTGCTAACTTTGTAAGTGCTTGCTTACAGCAGACAGGACGACTTCAGGGACATTATAATGGTTGTAAAGGTCTTGAAGCAGCTCTCAAGAGCCAAGGTTGGAAACAGGTTCCAGCAAGTCAGGCTCAGCCAGGTGATGTATGGTTTAACGCAAAGAGAGGACATACAGAACTTGTAGAAAAAGCAGGAAATCCACCTACATTGATTGGTTCAAATAATGGTGGAGATAGTATCCAAGAAGTAAGCGAAGATAGAGGAAGCGGAAGAGGCGGAGTATTCTATCACAAAGCTTAGTTTAAATTTTTAGTTTTCATAAAAAAACGGTATTGAATATTATATCGATGCCGTTTTTTTTATTTGCCATATTTTATTTAATATGTTATAATTATAAAAATAAGGATTTTTTATTTATACATAGAAATATATAATATTGATTTGGCTATTAAATAATTGGATTTTATTTTCTACTATGTAGGTAGTTCTAAAATAAGGAGATATGTTTTTCGATGAAAAAGATTTTTTTTGCTTTGGGTTTTTCATTTCTTCTTTACGCTTCTCCAGCATTTGCTGATACTGTAAAGATTCCACATGTAAATAATGTTTCTGCACCACAGGCAACAACTACTGTTGAAACGTTGAATGGTCTTGATTTGAGATCTATTGACAATGTTATTCTTGTTATTCAAAAAGAATCTGCATACAAGGTATCTGTTCCAAAGCTATGCAATGGAGCAATAAGTGAAATAAGAGAATATTTAAAATCTAAAAGGTTGTATAAACAACAGATTCCTTTTATTGATTCGAAAATTTCTGCAGATGAAGCAATTGTTGAATTCAATAATAAATATAAAAATATTGAAACTAATTATCCAACTATAAATAAAGAACTTCTTTCATATGCTGCAGTAAAAGGGGCTTTAAAACAGATTGGCGATCCTTATGCTCTTTTTATGAATCCAAAAGAGTACAAAGCATTTATGGAACAGATGAAGGGCGGAAATTTTGGTGGAATTGGTGTATATCTGAATCTTGATGAAAAAAATAAAATGATTCATATTGTAGAAGTCATGGAAGATTCTCCAGCTGAAAATGCAGGTATAAAAAAGGGAGATGATATAATCAAAATAGATTCAGTTCCGCTTTCACAAATGGAAAGTCTTACAAAAGCAAATGAAAAGTTGAGAGGAACACCAGGAACAAAAGTTACTGTTACAGTAAAAAGAGCTAAATTGGAACCTTTTGATGTAACAATAACAAGAGATATAATTAAATCCAAATCTGTTTCATATAAGATAATTAATGACAATATAGGTTATATGAAAATCTCTATTTTTGGAGAAAATACAGGAGATGAGATGAGAAAAGCAGTTGATGCACTTGAAAGGAAAGGTGCTAAAGGCTATATAATAGATGTTAGAGGAAATGGTGGAGGATATGTAACATCTGCAATACAGACTGTAAGTCTTTTTGTTCCAACTCATAGTAATGTGGTTACATTGGTGAAAGAGGGGACAAAGGATCTTCCATATACAAGTATTCCAAATATAAGACCATTTGAAACTCCTCCAATGGCTGTTTTGATAGATAAAAATTCTGCAAGTGCATCTGAAATTACATCAGGAGCTTTACAGGATTATCAAATTGCTTCACTTGTAGGTGTTAAATCGTATGGAAAAGCAAGTGTTCAAAAGATTTATCCACTTCAAAATGGTACAGCTATGAAGTTTACAACTTCTCATTATATGACTCCTAAGCGTCGTTTAATTGACAAAATAGGAATTGAGCCTGATGTTGTTTC
>CADAWZ010000016.1:0-9457 GCA_902791745.1 uncultured bacterium | reverse complement strand
ATTAAGAATGTTTCTGAAAAAATAGATAAGCTCGAAAAAGGAACAGGAACTTCATCTTCTCCTATAAAAGAAACAAGTTTTTCTGCTTCGATTACTTCTCTTGCTGAAATGTTTCCAGATGGATTTGAAATAAAATCTTCAGAGATGATTTTGAGGGATGGTAAATTTATAGATCATTTTGTAGTTGAAACAAAAACAGGAACGAGAGAAGTATATTTTGATAGAGGTATTTATTTAGAAAAATAAGCCATGAAAAAATATTATTTCATTTTTACTCTATTATTTTTGGGAATAGGTATTATTGGAGGTATTTTTATAGGAAAGGCTTTTTCGCCTGCAATTCCTGCGGTTGAAGCAGAAAATAAGGCTGATAAAAACAATAAAGTAGCCCTTTCTATAGATAGTCTTAATTTACCAGATAAAAATTTAATTTCTGATTCAGATTTTGATGATGAATTTGGAGTGGATATAACTATAATAGACAAATGCTTGGGAATGTTAAAAGAAGAATTTCTCAATGAGATCGATATGAGAAAAGTAGCAACTGGAGCTATTTCAGGAATGAGAGAGAGATTGAAATCACTCAAAATTGATCCAAAAGAAGTTCAAGACATTCCAAACTCTGTACCTGAAAAAGAGATAATAAATACTTTACATAAAAGATATGAGTATATAATTTCTAAATATGGAAATAAAATAAAAGAGAGTTATCTTTCCTATGGAGCATTAAGGGGAATGATGAATAGCCTTAAAGATCCATATTCAGTTGCCCTTGAACCTAAGCAATACAAACTTTTAAATGAGCATATGGCAGGAGGCAATTACGGAGGTATAGGCATTTATTTGGCAAAAGATAAGACAACTGGCAAACTTACTGTTTTGTATGTGATTCCAAAGAGTCCAGCGTCAAGAGTAGGAGTCAAAAGTGGAGATGTTATTGTAAAAATAAATGGTGAAGCTTGCGGAAATATGGATTTAGAACTTACTTCCAAAAAAATAAGAGGAACACAAGGTACTCCTATTTCTCTTCTTATCTATAGAGAAAATGAAGGCTTGAAAGAATTCAAAATGAATAGGGAAAAAATCCATGAGGATAGTGTAACTTCTTCAATGAAAAATGGAAAGATTGGGTATATAAAAATATCAGTTTTTGGAGAAGATACTGGCAAAGAGTTTTCAGACAGAATAAAAAAACTTGAAAATGAAGGTGCCATGGGTTTTATAATAGATTTGAGAAATAATTCAGGAGGATATGTATCTGCTGCTATTGATGTGTGTAGCTGTCTTATGGATAGTGGTTCTCTTATTGTCTCTGTTGTAAACCCAAGAACTGGAAGAAACGAAGTATATAGAGCTTATGGAAATAAAAAATTTGAGTATCCTATCGTCATTATTGCAAATCAAAATTCTGCAAGTGCTTCTGAAATAACGGCTGGAGCTTTAAGAGACATTTTATCTGCTCCTGTAATTGGTCAAAAAACTTATGGAAAAGCTGTTGTACAAACAATAAAAGAATTAAAAGATGGTGGAGCTTTAAAATTCACTGTTGCAAAATATTTGACACCAAAGGGAAAAGATATTGATAAAACAGGAATAATTCCAGATTATGAAGTTAAAATGGATATTAAGTATATTAATACGAATGATGATATTCAAATGGACAAGGCTCGTTCTGTTCTTAAGGGTTTAATGGCAAAACAGCCTTCAGAATCATTAAAAAAGAAAAAAGAAGTTTTTGATGATCGACCAGTAGACCCATTAGGAGATTTATAAAAGGGTAAATTTCATCCTAAATTTTATTTAGGAATATAAAAAAATATGAATTTTTTAGCTTCTAAATTAAAAAATTTACCTGAAACATCTGGAGTTTATTTAATGAAAGATGTTTCAGGTAATGTCATATATGTTGGTAAAGCTATAAATTTAAAAAGAAGAGTTTCTTCTTATTTTCAGTCAACTAAATCTCACAATCAAAAGACAAAAATTCTTGTTTCCAAAATTGAAGATTTTGAGATATTGTTGACATCCAATGAAAATGAAGCTCTTATTTTAGAATGTAATTTAATAAAAAAATATTCTCCAGAATATAATATTTTATTAAAAGACGATAAGACATATCCATATATAGAGATAACAAATGACAAATATCCTCGATTGGGAATATCGAGAAAAAGAAAATTAAAAACACATCTTTTTGGTCCTTATACTTCAGCACATTATTTAAAATATTTTCTTTCTACTGTTAGAAAATTTTTTCATATAAGAACATGTAAAGACAAAAATCCAGAAAGGGTTCGTCCTTGTCTTTATGGTTTTATAGGTTTGTGTTCTGCACCATGTGCTGAAAAGATTTCATATGAAGAATATATGGCAGATGTAAAAAAAGCCATAAATTTTTTAAATGGAAATATATCTGAAGTTGTTGATAAACTTTATAAAGAAATAAAAGAAGAATCAGATAAGTTAAATTTTGAAAAATGTTCTGTGCTTTTACAATCATTGAGAGCAATAGAAGATTTGAAAAATAAACAAAAAGTGATTTTTGATAAGAATGTCAATAGAGATTACATAGGGTTTTCTAAATCAGAAAAAGATATTTTATTTAAAATATTGATAGTTAGAGATGGAGCATTGATAGATAGAGGAGAATATATATTTTCTTTAAAATTTGAAGAATCTGATTCGGAAAATTTAAAGGCTTTTTTGCTTTTTTATTATGAAAATATATATTTTATGCCTTCAGAAATATATGTTCCTTGTCAACCTGAAGATGTTGAATCTCTTGAAAATTATTTTTCAAAATCTTTTGGTAAGAAAATATCCATTTTAAGCAATTTGAGGGGAAAAAATAAAGAATTTGTTGAGTTAGCATGTCAAAATGCTGAAATTTCACTTAAAGAAAAAAAACTTGAAAAAAATAGAAGATCAAAAATATCAATTTTGGAAGAGATAAAAGAAGTTTTAGGACTTGCTAAATTGCCTAATAGGATTGAAACTTATGATATTTCAAATTTAGAAGGAACTTATGCTGTAGGCTCTATGGTAGTTTTTACAGAAGGTGTTCCTGATAAAAAAGAATACAGAAAATTTAAGATAAAATGTAAAGACACTCCTGATGATTTTGCAATGATGAGAGAGATGATTTTCAGAAGATTTTGTGATTCTGAAAAATTGAAAAATGTTCTTCCTGATCTCGTCGTTATTGATGGAGGAAAAGGTCAGATAAGTGCAGTTGAAGACATTATAAAATCTATTGGAGTTCCTTTTATTGGTCTTGCAAAGAAAAATGAAGAAATTTATTTTCCTGATAAATCTGAACCTTTGATTTTAGACAAGGATTCAAATGCCTTAAATTTGATAAGGTATGGACGTGATGAAGCTCATAGATTTGCAATTACTTTTCACAGACATTTGAGATCTTCAGGTTTTATAAGTAAAAAATAGGATATAAATATGAAAATTATTTTAGCTTCCTCTTCTCCTCGAAGAAGAGAAATTCTTTCAAATATAAATGTCGATTTTGAGATATGTGCTCCTCCTGATTCTGCAGAAGTCTCAATAGATGAAAAACAGTCTTGTTCACCAAGTGAATTTGCTGTTTTAAATGCAGAAAAAAAAGCTGAAGCCGTTGCTAAAATTTGCGGTAAAAAAGAAGCTGTTGTTTTGGGAGCAGATACTGTTGTTGTTTTAGATGATGTTATTTTGGGAAAGCCTGTTGATTCAGAAGATGCCAAAAGAATGTTGAATCTTTTGTCAGATAGAATACATTTTGTCATAAGTGGTATTTGTGTCATTAACTTAAATACAGGCAAAAAAATTTCATCTTATGAAAAAACAGAAGTTGTTTTTAAAAAATTATCTGAAGATGAGATAGATTCTTATATAAAATCTTTGGAACCTTTTGGAAAAGCAGGTGCTTATGCTATTCAAGGGTTGGCTTCTCTTTTTATTCCATCAATAAAGGGTTGTTATTTCAATGTTGTTGGATTGCCTATTTTTAAATGTATGTCTATGATTAAAGAAATAACGGAGTAATAATGGAAAATATATTGAATATTCCGTTTTTAAAACATTTATCAAATGATATTGCTGTTGATCTTGGAACGAGTAATAGTAGTATTTCTTCAGATGCAACATCTACAAAATTTTCGGAATCTTCTTTTGCTGCCTATGATCAAAGAAAAAAACAAGTCATAGCTGTAGGGGATAGAGCAAAAAAAATGTTGGGTAGAACACCTCCATATATAAAGATAATTCGTCCTATAAAAAATGGAATAATAGGAAATAAAGAAACAGCTTGTTATTTGATTGCATATTTAATTAAAAATTTAAAATTGTCAAATTTAGTAAAACCAAGAGTTTTGGCAGGAGTACCTGATGATAGTAGTGAAATAGAGAGATTTTCTGTTTTAGAGGCTTTTAGGTTGTCAGGTGCAAGAATTGTATATTTGATAGAACAGATAATAGCTGTTGCAATAGGTTCAGATATTCCAGTTATGGAAGCAAATGGAAATATTATTGTCGATCTTGGTACAACATCGTGTAGAGTTGCTATAATATCTTTGGGTGGTATTGTAAAAATGCAGACAACACCATTTGCAGGGGAATACATGGATAAAGCTGTCTCGGAGATGTTGATGCGTAAATACAACCTTCTTGTAGGTGAGTTGACTTGTGAAAAAATAAAATTGCAATTGGGAAGTGCTGTACGACTTGATCAAAAAACTTCTATGCATGTTGGAGGAAGAAATATAAAAACAGGACTTCCTGATTCTGCAACAGTTTGGACAAACGATGTATTTGAGGCACTTACTGAGCCAGTAAATAAAATTGTAAAAACTATAGAAAGTTGCATAGAAAGTGCTCCACACGGTTTTATAAATGATATTGTTGACAAGGGAATAACAATATCTGGAGGAATTGCTTCAATGAGGGGATTGGATAGGTATATAACAAAAAAATTAGGTATAAAATGTAAAATTGCTCCTGAGCCTTCTTTTTCCCTTGTAAGAGGAATGGAGAGAATTTTATCAGATAAACATTTGATGAAATTTTTCTTTAGCTCATCTAAAGATAGATTGAACAGCTTAAAATAATTTTTATGAAAAGATATATAGTATATTCAATTATTGCCATTATTTTTATAGTTTTATTTGTATTTTTTTCTCCATTCCTTTCTTCATTTAGATCTAATATATTTGGAAATATTGAAGTTCCGATTGATAAAGCAGGAGAAAATACTTCTAATTGGTTTAAAGATTTGCTAAATTTTAGAAATTTATCTTCTGAAAATAAAAAATTGAAAGAGGAAAATGCGAAGTTAAAAGCAGAAATTGAAAAAATAAAAATATATCGAGATGACAATGAAAAACTTCGTGCTTTGCTGGATTTAACTAAAAAAATAAATAAAAAAAATATTCCTGCAGAAGTTTGTGGTAGAGATATAAGTGATTGGTTTTTTCGTTTTGAAATAAATAAAGGTTCAAAACAAGGCATAAAAAAAGATATGATTGTAATTTCTGACAGTGGACTTGTTGGACAGATATCTTCTGTAAATACAAATACTTCTATAGTTAGAACAATCATGGATAATCAAAGCCTTATTCCTGTTTATATCGTTGAATCAGGAGCTTTTGCAATGCTGGATGGCGAAGGAGATAAATCTTGTTCTTTGCGTTATATATATAATTCTTCACTTCTTGAATCAGGTCAACTTGTTGTCACATCTGGATTGGGAAAAGTTTATCCAGAAGGACTTATCATTGGATCAACTTTAAAAAGTAAAAATGGTGAATATGTAGTAGAAACTTTTTCTGATATAAAAACTCTTAGTAAAGTGTTAGTAGTTGAAAGTAAAAAATGAAAAGTAGATTATATATAATTTGTATTGTAATTATTTTGTTTATAATTTCTTTTTTGCAAGCAGATTTTTTTTATTGGATTCGTATTTTTGATTCTCGTCCTGATTTTTTATTAGTTATTTGTGGGCTTTTAGGGTTTTATATAGCTGAAAAGAAATATAATATTTCTTTTTGGTGTTCTGTATTTGCTGGAGTATCTGCTGGTTCTTTTTCTTCCTGTAATACAATTCTTTTTGTTATTATTTATTCTATTTCTTCTTTTTTAGGATTTATACTTAAAGATGATAGATATAAGAGATATTCTTCATCTCCTTGGTTTTTATTCGTTTTTTCTTGTCTTATAAGCCTTATCTCGAGTATAGTTTATTTAATTGTTCTGTTTTTTGTTAATAAATTATCTCTTTTAAATATATTTTTCTATTTTGCAGCACAATGTTTTTTTAATTCTATAATTATATATCCATTTTCTTGTTTGATTCGTCTTTTTACAAGATCACAAGATTTTGATTTTAGATAAAGTTAATTATGTATAGAGATAAAGATTCTTTTTTAAATAAAATACCATTTCTCTACTTTTTACTTATTTTATGTTTTGTTATTTTAGTTTTTCGACTATGGTTCCTTCAAATTCACAAATACAATGAATTTAAATCTCTTGCTGAGGATAATACTATTAGAAGTATTCCAATGCCTTCGGAAAGAGGACAAATTTTTTCAGGTGATAATGAAATCCTTGTAAAAAATTCAATATACTTTAAATTAAGTTTGTTGGGGATAGAAGTTGAAAATATTTCTGAAATGCTTGATAAAATTTCAGAAATTATACCACTTACAAAAGAAGACAGAGAATATTTAAAAAAAAGAGTTGCTGAGCGTTCTCTTGATCCAATTCTTGTAAAAGATATGCTCGATTATGTAACTTTTTGTAGATTGAGTGAGATAAAAGCTGATTATCCAGGTATTATGCTTGAAGTTCAGCCAATAAGAGAATATCCTTTTAAAACTTTGGCTTGTCATGTTTTGGGATATGATGGACCAGTTACCGAAGAAGAATTAAAAGAAGGTAAAGGTATATATGCTTCAGGTGATTTTACGGGTAGAGATGGTATTGAAAAAAAATATGACAAGGAATTGAGAGGACATAAAGGAGCAGCTAAAGTAAGAGTTGATGTCTTTGGAGGTCTTGTAGATTCTGTTGGAACTGTTTATCCAAAACCAGGTGATACTTTGTATTTGACTATAGATACAAAATTACAGGCTGCAACTGAAAAAGCTCTTAAAAATGCAGTTTTGGATTTAGAAGCAATAAATGGAGAAAAATCTGGTGGTGCAGCTCTTGTTTTAAATGCAAATACAGGGGCTGTTTTGGCTATGGCAAGTTATCCAATATATGATCCAAATAAATTTGCAAGAGGAATCTCTCAAAAAGATTATGACAGTTTAATCCAAAATACAGCAAATCCACTTTTAAATAGACCAATACATGGAGCTTATCCTTGTGCTTCAACTTTTAAATTGATAACAGCTTCAGCTGGACTTCAAGAAAAATTGATATCTGCAAATCAATATTTTTATTGTAGTGGTTCTTATGATCTCCATGGTCATATTTTTAATTGCTTTGTTACTACTGGTCATGGCGGTATTTCTTTTTATGAAGTCATGGCTTATTCTTGTGATGTTGTTTTTTATCAAATGGCTAATAAATTTAAATTAGAAAAATTTTTGTCATATATATCAGAATTTGGAATTGGGAAAAAAACTGGTATTGATTTACCTGGTGAAAATTCGGGAATATTACCAAGTCCAGAGTGGAAGAAAAAAAATTATGATGAAGATTGGTATCCAGGAGATACTGTTAATTTATCTATTGGTCAAGGTTTTATAGAAGTAACTCCTCTTCAAGTTGCAAGATTTACAATGGCTGTTGCAAATGGTGGAAAATTATATAAACCTTATGTTGTCAGACAAATAAATTCATTTTCAGGGGATGTTGTAAAAGTAACAAAACCTATAAATGAACATACTCTTTCAATTTCTGAAGCAAATTTAAATGCTGTTAGAGAGGGAATGAAAGATGCAGTTTTGTATGGAACAGCAAAACGTGCATATTGTGATTTTGTTTCTATTGCGGGAAAAACTGGAACAGCAGAAAATTTTCCTACTCCAGAAAATCCACATGGACGAAATCATACTTGGTTCACATCTTTTGCACCATATAACAAACCAGAAATAGTTGTAACTGTTCTTTTGGAGAAATCAGGAGGATATGGTGGAGAATATTCTGCAAAAGTGGCAAAAAGGATATATGAAGCAAAATACAGAAATACTGGTGTAAAATAATTTTTAATTTTAAGTGTGGTGTTTATTATGAATGTAATAGATGAATTAAAGAATAGAGGACTTGTTGCTCAAATATCTGATGAAGAAGAATTGAGAAAGCTCATAGATGGAGGAAGAATAAGCTGTTATTGTGGTTTTGATCCTTCTGCATCGTCCTTACATATTGGCAATTTTTTAGCTATAATGCTTCTTGTACATTTTCAGAAAGCAGGTCATAAACCTTTCGCTCTTGTAGGTGGTGCAACAGGAATGATAGGTGACCCAAGTGGAAAGTCAAAAGAGAGAAATCTTCTTGATGCTGAAACTGTCAGATATAATGCTGAATGTATAAAGAAACAGCTTTCAAAATTTTTGACTTTTGATGATTCTCCTTCGGGTGCTGTTCTTGTCAATAATTATGATTGGATGAAGGATTTCTCTTATCTCAATTTTTTGAGAGATGTCGGTCGTTATTTCAGAGTAGGTGAAATGATGGCAAAAGAGAGTGTTAAACAACGTTTTGCAAGGGAAGATGGAATTTCATATACAGAATTTAGTTATCAACTTTTGCAATCATATGATTTTAAGTATTTAAATGAAAAATATGGTGTTGTTCTTGAGATGGGGGGAAATGACCAATGGGGAAACATCACTTCTGGTATTGAATTTATAAGAAAATTTAATGGCAAATCTGTTTATGGTCTTACAAATCCATTGATAACTGGTGCAGATGGTCAAAAACTTGGTAAGAGTGTTGCAGGTGCTACATATCTTGACAGAGATAGAACTTCTCCATTCGCTTTTTATCAGTATTGGTTTAGAACAGATGATAGAGATGTTATAAGATATTTGAGATTATTTACATTTCTTTCAAAAGAAGAGATAGATTCACTTGAAGTCAAATTAAAAGAAAATCCCGAGGGAAGAGAAGCACATAGAGTTCTTGCAAGAGAAATAACCACTATGGTTCACAGTGCCGAAGATGTAAAACGAGCTGAAGATGCTTCAAAAGTTTTATATGGTTCTGAAATCAAGGATTTCACAGATTCTATGATAGCTGAAGTTTTTTCTGAAGTTCCAACTTATGAAACGAGTAGAGATAGTTTAGGGCAAGTTAAACTCGTCGAATTGATTGCTAATTCTAAATTGGCAAATTCAAAAGGTGCTGCAAGAAAACTTGTTACACAGGGGGGAATTTATATAAATAATATAAGAGAAACTTCTCCAGATAGAATTATTTCTTCAGAAGACCTCGCTTCAGAGAATTACATAGTTTT
>CADAWZ010000015.1 GCA_902791745.1 uncultured bacterium | reverse complement strand
TGCCTTTTGCCATTCCGACAGGATCTCTTTGTGGAAGAAAATTTACATCTGTTCCATAAGGTACTATGGACATTTCTCGTTCCTCTGGTTCTCTTATTTTATCTCTCCCAGCCCTTCCCAAAGCAGAATAATTGGTATTTTCAGATATTTCACCTTCATAAGTCGATTCAATAGCATAAAATTTTGACATTTTGTCTCCCTCTTTAGTCAGCATATCACCAATTTTTGGTGTGAAATGATCATCAGTCTTGTCTCAAAACGAGTATGTGTAGAAATTTCTATAAATTTAAAAAGGAGCATTTAGTTTTCTGTGTAATACAGCTAACTATTTAGAAAAATACAGAAAACTATTTAGAAAAATACAGAAAAAATTTTACACACTCCTCAAAGCTATCAATTTAGCATTTTTTGTTTATTTTGAAAAAATCGCCTCTTTTGTCAATGTTGCCAAAAACTCTTTATTAGTTTTAGTTTTCTTTATCTGCTCTATCAACATCTCTGACATTTCATCTCCAAAAACCTCTAACGCTCTTCTCAAAAGCCATGACTTTTTTAAATCAGAATCACTTAAAAGTAATTCCTCATGCCTTGTCCCTGATTTTTTTATATCTATTGCAGGAAATATTCTTCTTTCAGAAAGTTTTCTCGAAAGGTCTAACTCCATGTTTCCTGTTGCTTTAAATTCCTCAAAAATAACATCGTCCATTTTTGAGCCTGTTTCAACAAGTGCAGTTGCTATAATTGTTAAACTTCCACCAAATTCAAGATTTCTTGCTGAACCTAAAAACCTTTTTGGCATTTTTAATGCAGATGTATCAAGACCTCCTGAGAGAGTTCTTCCTGTTGGTGGTGTAACTTGATTATAAGCTCTTGCAAGTCTTGTTATACTATCGAGCATTATTACAACATCTTTTCCAGATTCAACAAGTCTTTTTGCTTTTTCTATTACGAGTTCAGCAACATGTACATGTTGCTCTGGTGGCTCATCAAAAGTTGAACTTATAACTTCGCCTTCAATAGACCTTTCCATATCTGTTACTTCTTCAGGTCTTTCATCTATCAATAAGGCAATTAAAACAATATCTGGGTAATTAGTTGTAATTCCATTAGCAATCTGCTTTAAAAGTGTTGTTTTTCCTGCCTTTGGAGGAGCTACAATTAATCCTCTTTGACCTTTGCCTATAGGGGCTAATATATCAATTATTCGAGTTGCTATATTTTCACTACTCGTTTCAAGAGTCAATTTTTCATTTGGAAATATAGGGGTTAAATCACTGAAATTAGGACGTTTTTTTATATCTTCAGGATTTAGAGAATTAACTCCTTGAATCTTTAAAAGACCATAATATTTTTCACCTGATTTAGGAGGTCTAACCTGACCAGACACAACATCGCCCATTCTGAGATCAAAACGCCTTATTTGGGTTTGAGAAACATAAATATCATTAATACCAGGAAGATATGTTCTGCTTCTTAAAAAACCATATCCATCAGGTAGAATTTCAAGAATTCCTGTTGAAAAAATAAGACCTTGTTTTTGTGCTTTTTCTTCAAGAATTTCATATATTAACTCTTGTTTTTTCTTTTTTTGAGCTCCTGTAATTCCAATTTCTTTGCAAATATCAAGTAATTCATTTTTTGTCATGTTTTCAAAATCTGCTATACTATCTGCCATTTAATCACCTTTTAAACAATTATTTTTTTGTATACCTAGTCCATTTTATTTCAAGTGTAGAATTTTCAGAAGCAATCTTCTCCGCTTCTGATAAAGTAATATCATCTGCAAAAATACAATATATTTTTTTATGAATATCTGTTTTTGCTATAATTAGACATTCTATTCCTATATCAACTTTTAATTTTTCTGAAAATTTTTCAGCTTCATTTTCAGAAATAAATTCTTTATTTATTTTTATTTCATTAAATTTGTCAGAAGAGGAAATAATATTTATTTTGTATTTTTTATCTGAAAAATATTTTTCGACATATTTGAAATGATTTTTTCCAATTTCAGAAGTTAGATAATAAATTGGATTGCCATATATATCTTCAGATGTAATTTTTACATCTTTATTATTTGCAAAATAAGTATCTAATATCTTAAGTAAAGGTTGTTTATCAATAGAATATATTTTAAGAGTACCTAATACTGTTTTATTTTTTAAATTTACAATTTTTATCCAATTTACAAAATTATATCCAACATTTATGAGGAGACAGAAAGAAAATATAACAATAAACAATCTTCTAAAAAATATAGGTAAATTCATTTTTTTATCCTTTTAAAAATTAAAAATGAGGAGCTAACATTAATATTCCAAGAAGCAAAATAATAAAATCGCAAATAAGATAAATTATATAATGACCAGAAGAATATACATTTTTTCCATCATTTTTTATTTCCATTACTTCAATATATGTTTTATCACTTTTTTTTAGCCAACCTGCAATAACAGCTTTATTTTCATCTGAATCTTTTAATTCAACAGGGGATAATTCATAAAAATATAGTCTATAATCTCTTTCTTTTGATTCAAAAATATATTTATCAAATCCCTTTTTCTTTAAAGTTCCAATTATTGCAATTTGATGTCCTGAAATGGGAGAATATTGTAATTTTTCATAATTTGGTTGTTGTTTTGAAAAAAGAGGTCTTTGTATGAAATGTAAAATAAAAAGCAAAATAGCAGAAATAAAAATAAATACCCCTGAATTCATTCCCAATTTCATAACAAATATAGATAATGTAATAGATATTGCCAACAATATGGTAACAATATATGCTTTTTTATCGTCATTTATAAGAGCATTTTTTTCATTTATTAATTTACTTCTTAAACTAATAGGATCATGAGCTTTAAATAGAAGGTACCAACTTCTCCACTTTGTTTTTAAACATTCTTCAATGCCTTCATTTTGTGGAACAGCATCTGCAAAACATAAAAAGTCAATAGACCTTATTAAAGCTCTCTCTTCAGATGTACCTTCTTTAGTAGGAAATTCTGTATATTTTTTGAGTATCACATTTAAATCATTATAGTCACAAAAACGATCACATAATCTATCTGCTTCTCTTGAAATTATGTAAATTATCATATACAAAAATTTTATAAAAATATGAAAACCAGCAGCAAAAGACATCACACTTTTAGCAGAACCATAATTACTTCCACTACTTCCCAATTTTTTTATTAATTTACAAGCGTGACGCATTAAAAATGGCAATCCGCCAATCATAAAAAATATATTATTTAAGTTTAAATCAGCCCTTTTTTTTTCTCTTTCAACTAATAATTTTAATTCTTCTTTCTTAAGTAAATCTATGAGTCCTCTTCCAACTATCAATATTTTTTTAGAAAAAGGCATAGGAATATGAAAAATGACAGGTCGTTTAGTTTCCCATACATAAGAAATATATTTTTGATTATTATCTACAAACAATTCCATTTCTTGAGGAATATCTTTATCATTTAATGCAGGTTTTATGAGTTTTAATAAAATAGAAGGAAACATAAAATACTGCAAAATCATTAAAATAAAACTTATTATAAATGCTGGATATAAAGGATATAAAAATAAATTTTCAAGTAAAATTATTATATAAGTATAAATCAAATAAAAAATAAAAAAAACAGAAATAGAAGAAAATATATACATAATTCTTAAATATTGGCAGTAGAAAGTCTTCCTTCATCAAGATAATAAATTCTATCGGCATAAGCTGCAACTTTTGAATCATGAGTAACCATCACAGTTGTTACTCCTTGTTGTCTATTTACAATCTTTAACATGTCCATTACTTCTCTTGTACTCTTTGCATCAAGATTTCCTGTAGGTTCATCTGCAAGCAAAAGTCCAGGTTCATTTACAAGAGCCCTTGCTGTTGCGACTCTTTGTCTTTGACCTCCAGAAAGTTTTGCCGTATCATAATTCCATTTGTCTTGTATGCCAACAAGTTCAAGCATCTTCATTGCTTTTTCTTCTTGTTGCCCTACAAATGAATTGGCAAGTTGCATAGGTAACATAACATTTTCTAAAACAGAAAGTGTTGGAATCAAATAATAATTTTGAAATATAAATCCTATATGTTCAAGTCGTATTTGTTCTCTTATTCCTTCATTAATTTTGCAAATATCTGTATTATCGAGGTATATTTCACCAAAATTTGGTTTATCTATACAACCTAAAAGATGAAGAAATGTAGATTTTCCAGTTCCAGATGGTCCCATTATTGCGATAAATTCTTTATCTGCAATATCAAGATTTACATTTTCTAAAACTCTTATTTTTCCAAATTCACCTTCCCAAAATTTATATATTCCTTTCATGCGAATTCTCATTTTTCTTTTTTCCTTACATATCCCATTTTAACGCTCTTATAATTTCTAATCTATAGACAATTATTATTGGAATTAATGCTCCTACAACTCCAATAAATACAGAAAGAAGAAGGGCATATATTATCAAAGTAGGTGTAATGTTTGCCATAGGAAAAGAAACTCTGAAGAGTATTTTTACAGCATCATCCAAAAAAGTAGAACCAATTATTCCAACGATAATTCCTGCAATTCCACCAATTATTGAAAGAATTAGAGATTCAATTAAAATCATAGAAGCTATAACAGAGCGATTTGCTCCAATAGCACGTAATGCACCAAATTCTCTTATTCTTTCAAATGTTGACATTAGCATTGTATTCATAGAAGCTGTTGTTGCAATCAAAATACCAATAAGTGCTATTGCAAATTCCATAAACCATGCATATTTTACGATTTCACCTGAAGTCCCTAAATATTCTTCAGCTGTTTTGAATTCAAGGTTAGGAAAATAATAATGTAAAAGTCTTTTGGTTTCCTTTATCTTATCTTTATTTTCGACCTGAATCCAAATTTCTTTAACTTTTCCAGTTGTTCCATTTATTGCAAGGGCAGTTTGTATAGGCATGTAACAAAAATAATCTTGAAATCCTGAATTAAATGAAATGATAGCTTCAGGTTTTAATTTAAAATCTGAACTACTTGTTTTCATTTCAATTTTATCATTTTTGTCTAAAACTTCTTTTAAATTTAATTCTTCAGCTATTTTATACCCTGAGATAAAAACTTTTTCTTCTTCAGAAAGAGAAGATAATTCTTTTTTTTCTAAACAAGAATATATGTCATCATATTGTTTTGTTTCTATAGGAAATACACCTGCTTGAACTTTCATTCCTTGCAAATATAAATTAAAAAGAGGAGTTCCATCATCAGAAGTTCCAAAAGGTAATCCCCAAAAAACAACATTTCTACCTCTTATTTTTTTTTGAAATCGTGTAATACCTATAGCATGTTTTATATATGGAACTTTTTGATTTCCATCTGCATCTGGATTTAGAAAATCTATAAAATTTCCTCTTATCCTTTTTAGTTTATGTATATCAGTTTTATTCTTTACGGTTTCTATACTGATAGCATCTTTTGGTAAAGACTGTTCTATTTCAACTTCTTCATCATCTGACCCCAAAGCTCCTATTGAACCAGTAGGCAATGAAACAGCTCCAGATGCAGTCACATAAATATCAACATTTCGGCTAACTATTTCACTTGTAAGTTTATTATTTAATCCTTCGGCAATAGATAGTAATGCCACAAAACTGCCTACAGCAAGTATAACTCCAATTATTGTCAAAAGACTTCTTTCTTGTTTTCTTATTATATTTTTTTTTGCAAGAGAAAATGCAATCACGGCTGTTACCTTTTCTTAAATATTATAATATAAATTAAAGGGAAATTATAGTTTTCAAAAGAAATTAGAAAAAATTAAATTTTTTGTCTATGTGTTATTATATACAACAAAAAAATATATTTCAATATTTAAATTGGGTTATCTAAAAATATATTATTAAAAAGTGAGAAAAGTGTTATGTCTGATCAAAAATTTGATACAAATGAGTCTAATGCCTCCTTATATCCAGAAAAAGAGAAAAAAAATTTTTTTTCAAGAGTAGGCGACACTGTTTCGCTTTTCTTTACAAAAGACACAAATAAGGCAATCAATACAATCATAGACCAAGAAGCTCCAATTATTCAGAGAACAGCAGCTATAAAAAGTGCTGTCATGAAAAAAAATTTAAATGCTCGAATTCCTTTAATTGAATTAGTAAAAGGCGAACATGGAGACAATGAGGAACTTAAAATACAAGCTGCAAAAGCTCTCTCTGATATAGGAGAAATATATGCAACAGACATAAAATCTTCATATTTAATAGACTTACTTGAAATCTATCTAACAACTATAGATAATAGATTAAGCCAAGAAATTAGAACAATATTTCTAAGAGCTGAAGGGCTTCCATACATAAAATTTATAGGGAAAACTTTAATAACAAGATTTCAAATTGATGATGATGTAAGTTCTGATGCTTGGCAAATTTTTGCAAGAGCATTATATTTTGCTTATACTTTTGCATATAACCAAAATAGAGAAAAATTAAATGCTGAAGTATCAAGTCTTCCACAAAATGCAAATAAACAAGTTCAAACTATAGAACATACAGCATATTTAGCAAGACGAATAATAACTATTCTCGATGATTCAAGAAAAAACCTTTGTGAGTACATGGCCAAAGATCCAAATGGTCAAAAACTTTCAGAACTTTTGATGTATCATTCATTGACAACAACATATCATGAAAGTGCTACAGAATTGGTATCATGTATAACTAAGTTATTTGATTTTGTGTTACATGATAAAAAAGAGTTAAGAGATTTGGCAATGGAAGAACTTAAAACGGTTGAAACTCCGATTGTTTATGATTCTTGCAAAACTCTAATAACAGACCCAGCTCCACGATATCCAGACATATGTGAGGGACTTACGGCTGTGATAACGGAAGCAATATCGAGGAAAGATATACTTGCAAGAAATATCTTTATATCAATATCAAATAATCCTCCTGTGTATTGTGAAAATTTTTTCTATTCCGAAGTGATGAGACTTGCAAGATTAGATGAAGAATTCCATAAAAAAATGATTGCAGTTACAAAAGGATTCTTAAAAAGGTCTGAAG
Source organism: uncultured bacterium (assembly GCA_902791745.1). GTDB lineage: Bacteria > Vulcanimicrobiota > CADAWZ01 > CADAWZ01 > CADAWZ01 > CADAWZ01. The sequence goes on along the minus strand of CADAWZ010000015.1, from coordinate 18,051 downwards.
CAGATGATAAAGTTATTATTGAGATGATAAAATGTCTCTTTTCTTTTAACTTAACAGATGAAAATCTTGATTTCTTAATATATATAGTAACTGGTAAAATAAAATCTTCTATTGAGGTTGCAGTTGAAGTAGTTACTTTAATTGTAGCTCTAAATAAAAAAGATTTTGAATTTTATGAAAAAGCATCAAAAGTTTTAAAACTTATAATGAAAAATAAAGTGCCAGATGAAATAAAATCAAGAATAATTTCAGAATCCAAAAAAAATATAACAGATGCAAGTTTATCATGCCTTGAAATAGGTGCTTTTTTAGAAACTCCTACGGTATCATCAGAAGCTATAAGAGCTATTTTTGATATTGCAAGAAGTGGTGATATGGAATCTGATAGATTTATAGCTTTTCTTTGCAAAATGTTGAGTGATGAAAAAGTTTTAAGAGATAATATTTCTACATCTCTTGCATTTCTTAAAAATTATAAATATAGAAATAGCAATTTAAGACAAGAAATAGCAAAAATTCTTTCATCAAATGATCAAAACTTCAGATTTGATGCATTTATACTTTCCTCAAAATGGTTAAAAATGTCAGAAGATGAAAATGAATTTAACGAACAAATAAAAACATTTGTTGGAATCATTCAAAATCAAGATTGGAAATATAATGATATATATCAAAAAACAATAGACCTATTTGAATCATTTGTTTTATCTGATGAAGAAAAATACAAAAAAATACAAAATTTTATATTAAATTCTATACAAAATGCTTTAAATTCAAAAATAAATGACAACTTTAAAATTATTCTTTGTAGAATGTTTGAAAACTTATTAAATAAAGGTAATGAAGAAGTATCGAACAAAGCATTAACTCTTCTAAATAACACAATAGCTTCTGATAATGTTTCAACTGCTGTCAAACTTCACACAATAGAATTTTTTGCTGTTGAAAAAGGCGATATCATCAATGTGCTAAAATATATCATTTCTGCTTTAAAGGATGAAGAATATGAAAATAAAAGTGCAATTCTATTAATTTTAGTAAAAGCTCTTGATAAACTTGAAAAATACACAATAAAAGAAAAAATAAATGCATTAAAAACTGGAAATCCTGTTGAAGTATGTGAACATGTAAAATTTGAAATACTAATGGGAATGGAAATATGTCCTATTATCAATGAACTCTTGAAACGTAATTTTATGAATAGAGAATTGGTTCAAAGTGCATTAACACTTGCAAAATATATGGATTATGCAAGAACATTTGTAAAATTTATTTATGAATTTACAAGTTACCCAGACGATGAAATAATTAGAGCAAGGGCAATAGAAACGGCAGGAGCATTGATATATCCACCATATAATCAAGATGAAGGCGAAATACTTTTGGGTATAATGAAAACAGCAAAGGATAATCAACAAGCTGTACATATGAGAAGAACAGCTATACTTGCACTCGAAAAAATTGCTGATCCTGCATTTGAAGATGTGCTTAGCGAAATAGCACTTGATAAAAAAACTAAAGAAGAACTTAGAATTTTATCAATAAATGCTTTAGCTTCGCTCTGTAATGAAAATACAAATAAAACATTTGTAGAAATATTAAAAGATGGTTCTTCATCTTGGATTTTAAAAGAAGCAATAATTAAAGTTATTGGAGATTCAATAACTTTTAACATGCTTGATACAATGACAGAACTAATGGTAAATGCTCCAGGAACAGTTGTCAAAAATGAAATAATACAAGCAATGAAAGACAGTGGTTTTGAAAATGTAGTTAAAATAAAAGAACTTGAAGTAAGTTGTGAAAATTATCTTACAAAATTAAATATAATAAAAACAAGTGCAGAAAGAGCTATAGAAGAAAAAAAGACAGCTGTAAATGCTTTAGAAACTGTTGAATCTCAAATAAAAGAACATAAAGAAAAAACAGAGGCTATAAATGCTGAAATAAGAGAACTTCAACAGAAAATTCAAGAAGCAGAATATAAATGGCAGATAGAGAATTCTTCAAGTACGGAAAAAATGCAACAGTTGTCAAGTTCTGGAAATAAAAAAGAATTTATAGCAATAAAACAGTCACTTTTAGAGAAAAAAGATGAATATGATGAACTTATCGACTCCTCTAATTTAAGAATACAGAGACTCGAAGCTGGTCTTTCAAAAAGAGCTGAAGAATTTGAAGAATTAAGCAAAAGATATGAGTCAGTAAAAGCAGAGATAGAACGTTTTGATAGGCAGATAAATAAACCTAAAAATGAAGGAGATGAAATAAGACAAAAAATAAATGAAGCAAACCAAGAAAAGAAAATGTTATACGAAGAAATAATGAAAAACAGACAAAACATGGAAAGAAGTATCTATCAACGAATGATGGAAAAAAGGAATAAAAAAGCTGAATTAGAAGAAGAAAGAGATATGTACAACAAATTTATATTCAAAAATATAGAAAAAAATATTAAACATTGAAGAAAGGAAAAAACAAAATGAAAAAAATATGGAATTTTTTAGTTGCATTGACTTTACTTATCCCAATGATTGCAGGCTGTGGAGGCAGTGGAGGTTCTTCAAGTGGAGGTTCTTCTTCGTATTATTACTACTTTTTGGCACAACAAAATCAAGAAAACAATAACAATAACAACAATATAATAAATCCAAATAACAATAACAACAATATAATAAATCCAAATAATAATAACAATATAATAAATCCAAATAACAATAACAATGTACCAGATACAAGTGACTCATCAGCCCCTACATTGATGACAAAAAATAAAATAACAGTATCATCTGGAGCTTATTCAGAATCTATATTTTCTATAGTAGGCACAAATTTTGGATATACTCAAGGAAATGGAGATGTTACTTTAACTGTTGAATCAGGAGATAGTCCAGATTCAGTTAGATATATTGTACAAAAATGGAATAACGATTCAATAAATATAAAATTGATAGGTCTTTCAACTTCTTATTCTGCTGTATACAGTACCAAAATCAAAACAAATAGTGGGGCTGAAATAGCAGGTCCCAATATTGAAGTTTTGCCAAATGCTATTGATAACAATATTGGGAATAAAGTGTTTGCTATTTTTGTAGGTTCTCCTTTAACAAGTATAGGTTCATATTGTGTAAAAGATGCAACAGATGTGTATGATGCACTTGTAGGAAATTCTGCATTTACTTGGTCAGATGCACAACTTTTAACAAGTGAAAGTGATGCTACTTATGATAAAGTTGAATCATCACTTAACTCAATAATTCAAAATATGGATGAAGATTCAACATTTATATTTTATTATTCGGGTCATGGTACAACTAATTATCTTGCTATGAGTGGTGGAATGACAGCTTCTGAAATGGATTCATTTTTGAAACAAATGCCTGAAAAAGCTCATAAAATATTGTTCATAGATGCATGTTCAAGTGGAACTTTCCTTCCAAAGAATATGAAAAAATCAACAAAGACATTTAAATCTTTATCAGGAGATATCAAAAATTTAGCAGTTATAGCTGCTTGTGGACCAGAAAATGATTCCTCTGTTTCAACAGGCAAAAATCAAAGTGAAATGACTTATGCACTTTTAGAAGCTCTTGGAACAAGCAATTCATCAGTAGGTATATCATACTCAAATACAGGTTTAACATTATCGGAATTATATAACTATATGGCAGAACAAAATTTTTATACATCTGTTTCAGATGAAGATGGAACGCAGATAATATTCCCAACATTTAGAAAAACAGGAAATGATTGTTATATAAAAAAATAAAAAAGTAATAAAAAAGTGGAGAAAAATTTTTCTCCACTTTTTTTATGAAGTATCTAACAAATGTCAAGAGAAATTCTCTTTTTATATGGATCGGCACTTATTATTTTTACAGTTACAATATCTCCAGTTCTGATATTTTTACCTTTCATTTTTGAAATATGGCAAAGTCCATCTTGGTGTACACCTACATCAATAAAAGCTCCAAAATTAGTAATATTTTTTACTATCCCTTCTGTTATCATGTTTGGCTTCAAATCTTCAATTTTGTCAACACCATCCAAAAAGTTTACATTTCTGAATTCTTTTCTTGGATCTAAAGCAGGGTATTTCAAATCTTCAATAACAGATTCAACTGTATGTTTTCCAGTTTTGTCATCAATATATTTTGTTGTGTCAATTTTTGATAATATAGATTTATTTCCTATTAAATCATCTACTTTGACTTTTAAATCATCTGCAATTTTTACGACGAGTGAATAAGATTCAGGATGAACTCTTGTTGAATCAAGAGGATTTTTACCTTCTCTTATTCTCAAAAATCCAGCACACTGCTCAAAAGATTTTGGTCCAATTCCTTTTACTTTTTTTATTTCTGCTCTATCTTTAAAAAATCCATTCTCTTCTCTGAACTTTACTATATTTTTTGCTGTTTTTTCTGCTAAACCAGAAATTTTGGTGAGTATTGAATAAGAAGCCGTATTTATATCAACTCCTATATTGTTTACACAAATTTGAATAACTCTTTCAAGAGCTGATTTTAATTTCTTTTGATCTAAATCATGCTGATATTGACCTGCACCAGCAGACCTCGGATCTACTTTTACAAGTTCTGCAAGTGGATTTTGTAATCGTCTACCAATACTTATTGCACCTCTAACAGTCAAATCAAGATCAGGAAATTCTTCTCTTGCAACTTCAGAAGCTGAATATACTGAAGCACCTGTTTCATCTACAAGAGCTACAATAATATCATCTTCTCCAAGTTCTTTTACTGCTTGTTTTGCAAATGACAATGCCTCTTTAGAGCCTGTACCTGTTCCAACTCCTATTGCCCCAGTTTGGTATTTTTTTATTAGTGTTTTTAATTCAAATAAAGCTCTGTCTTTCTCAAGTGGTGAATTTATTCTCAAAACAGTATTTGCAATATATTTTCCATCTTTATCAAGAATAGCTGTTTTTATACCTGTTCTTATACCAGGATCCATTCCAATAACATTTCTTGGAGGAATAGGGGGAGCCATTAAAATTGATTCCATATTTTTAGAAAAAACAGAAATTGCTTCATTTTGTGCTGATTCAAAAAGTTCTTGTTTTATTCTTGTTTCCAATGCTGGTCTTAAATATTGATTATATGCTTTTTCAACTGCTTTTTCAACAAAATCTTTATAAAAATGTTGTTCAGTCATATATTTATTTTTTAATGTAAATATATGTTCTTCCTCAGAAACTTCTGTTTTTAATGTCAAAGCTCCACATTCTTCCCCTCTCCTCATGGCCAAATATCTATGAGAATGTCTTGCTTCTAAAAGTGAAGATATTTTTTCTGAATAACCATAGTATTCTTCAAATCTTCTATCTGAGCCATCAAATCCTTTTTTTACTTCAGATGTTAAAAATCCTGAATTAATTGCTGTTCTCAAATAATGTTCCATTAAATCACTTTTTTCAACAACATCCTGTGTAATAATATCCAAAGCACCTTCAAGAACTTTTTCAACAGTGTCAAATTTAGCTTCAATGTTTATATAATTAGTTGCAAGTTCTTCTGGAAGTCCTTTGTTTTCACTTCCCATCAAAATAACTGCAAGTTCTCCAAGTCCTGCTTCTTTTGCTTTTTCTGCTTTAGTCTTCTTTTTGTCCTTATATGGCATATATATATCTTCAAGTATTTTAGGGTCTTTGCATTCGTCTATTGCAAAAATAAGTTCGTCTGTGAGTTTTCCTTTTTTATCTATTTCCGATTTGATAAAAACTTTTCTATCTGCAAGTGTTCTGAATTTTTCTATTGAGTCATATACCCCAGCAACTGCTATTTCATCGAGTCCACCTGTTTTATCTTTTCTATATCTTGAGACGAAAGGTATAGTTGCATTTTCATCATAAAGTTCAATTATATTTTTAACAAATTCAATTTTTACACTCGTTTCTTCTGATACGAGTTCTTCTAATATCATAGTCATATCTTTTTGTCCTTTGATTTTTTAGAAATTTATATTTTCTAAAAAAATAAATATAACCCTGCTTTGAATAAAAATTACAAAAAATATAATAAAAATAATATTTTTAAAAATAAATTGCTGAATGATCTTGACATAAGTACCTTATTTATGATAAAAAAAGGACAGTGTCTTTTAACACATTTTTTAAATGTTTTTTAGCGGAAGTTTTTATGGTTACTGTAAAATCAGATGAAGATATTAAATGGATGCGTCATTCTGGAACAATAACAGCTGCAGTTCTTGCTGAATTAGCAAAAAATGCACATGAAGGAATTTCTCTGAATGATCTTGACAGAATAGCTGAATCTATGATAAAAAAAATGGGGGCAGTTCCAGCTTTCAAAAATTATAGAGGTTATCCGAAGACAATTACTGTTTCTATAGATGAACAAGTTGTACATGGAATTCCAAATAAGAGAAAACTCAAAAATGGTGAAATAGTAAGTTTTGATATGGGAGTTTATTACAATGGGTGGTGTTCTGATTCGGCACTCAGTGTTATTGTTGGAGATAATCCAAACCCAGAAGATGTAAGACTTCTTGAAGCAACTAAAAATTCTCTTTATAAGGGGATTGAACAGTGCATTATAGGAAATCACCTTGGAGATGTTTCACATGCTGTTCAGCAATATGCTGAATCAAAAGGTTTTTCTGTAGTAAGAGACCTTGTTGGGCATGGTATAGGAAGAGCTATGCATGAAGACCCAGCAGTTCCAAATTATGGAAGAGCAGGTAGAGGTCTTTTGATGAAAAAAGGAATGGTAATTGCTGTTGAACCTATGATAAATGCTGGTACTCACAGAGTTTTATGTCTTGAGGACGGTTGGACGATCGTCACTGAAGATGGTAAAAAATCAGCTCATTTTGAACATACAATAGCTTTTACTGAGAGAGGTCCGAGGATTTTGACACTTCCAGAAGGGGCTTCTGAGGAGGAAGAATATCCATTTCCTCCAAAGGAAAATTAAAAAGGTGTTTTTATGAAAGAAGAAAATATAGAAGTTGAAGGAACTGTGTTGGAAGCTCTCCCAAATGCCATGTTTAGAGTTGAACTGGCACAGGGACATAAGGTTTTAGCACATGTTTCAGGCAAAATAAGAATGAATTTTATTAAGATTCTCCCTGGGGATAAGGTAACAGTTGAATTATCCCCTTATGATCTGACCAGAGGAAGAATAATATATCGTTTTAAATAATTATTCACTGGCACATTTTTTTAAAGGAGCAAACAACATGAAGGTACGTCCATCAGTTAAAACTCGGTGTGATAAGTGCAGAATCATATTGAGAAAAGGAAAAGTTAGAGTTATCTGCACAAATCCAAAACATAAACAGGTTCAAGGTTAGGGGGTGAGGATTTGGCTCGTATAGCAGGTGTAGATTTACCGAAAGATAAGAGAGTTGAAATTGCACTTACTTACATTTTCGGAATCGGTAAAAAAACAAGTCAGGATATTCTCGACAAAACTGGAATCAGCAGAGATACAAGAGTTAAAAATTTAACTGAAGAAGAAACAGTTAAACTTAGAGATGAAATTGAGAAAAATCACAAAGTAGAAGGTGATCTCCGTCGTGAAATCGCTTCTAATATCAGACGCCTTATCGAAATAAGCTGTTACCGCGGAATAAGACATCGCAGAAATCTTCCAGTAAGAGGACAGCGTACAAAAACAAACGCAAGAACGAGAAAAGGTCCAAGACGTTCTGTAAGTGGTAAGAAGAAATAATTGAGATAAGGAGGCAGAAATGGCTAAAAGAGTAGTCAGAGGTAAGAGAAGAGAAAACAAGATAATCCCAAAAGGGATTGCTCATGTTCAATCAACTTTTAATAATACAATAATCACAATTACAGACACAAACGGAAATGCTGTTTCATGGGCAAGTGCTGGTGGACTTGGTTTCAAAGGTTCAAGAAAAAGCACTCCATTTGCTGCTCAGACAGCTGCTGAAGTATGTGCAAAGAAAGCAATCGATAATGGAATGAGATCCATTGAAGTTTATGTAAAAGGTCCTGGAACAGGAAGAGAAGCCGCAATTCGTTCTCTTCAGGCAGCAGGATTGGAGATCACTGTAATAAAGGATGTAACACCAATTCCTCACAATGGTTGCAGACCTCCAAAGAGAAGAAGAGTATAGTTTTTAACGCTTTTTGTAACTCCGCAGAATAAAAAAGCGATGATATTATTTTAATAATATAAAAGATTATTAACAGGAGAAAAAACGTGGCAAGATACATAGGACCTGTATGCCGTTTATGTAGGCGTGAAGGTGTTAAATTGTTTTTAAAAGGAGAACGCTGCTATACTCCTAAATGTGCACTTGAAAAGAAAAATTATGCTCCAGGACAGCATGGACAGCAGCAACGCAGAAAACTTTCAAACTACGGAGTTCAGCTTCGTGAAAAGCAGAAACTACGCCGTATTTATGGACTTAATGAACAACAATTCTTGAATTATTTTACAAAAGCAGCAAGTCAAAAAGGTGCAACTGGTGAAAACTTCCTTGTTCTTCTTGAACGTCGCCTTGATAATGTAATTTTCAGACTTGGTCTTGCAAGTTCAAGAAGTGCTGCAAGACAAATTGTTCGCCATGGACATGTTACAGTTGATGGTCAGAAAGTTAATATTCCATCATATCAAGTAAGAGTTGGACAAGTTGTTTCTCTAAAAGATAAAAGTAAAACAAAACAATACTTTGTTGATATGGCAGAAAACGCAAAGAATAAAACAGCTCCAAAATGGTTAGAAGCTGATTACGAAAAAGTCGGCGGTAAAGTTGTTTCTTTACCTGCAAGAGAGGACATTGACACTCAAGTTGACGAACTACTTGTCGTTGAGTTCTACTCTAAGTAATAGAAGGAGAACAGGTAGTCTTTATGTTAGAACTTATAGAAACACCAAGAGTCTCTTCCTCAAATTCAGAATTTTATGGAGAATTTGTAATAGAGCCATTGGAAAGAGGATTTGGAGCAACATTAGGAAATGCTCTTAGAAGAGTTCTTCTTTCATCATTAAAGGGTTCAGCAGTAACACATATTCACATAGATGGAATTCTACATGAATTTTCAACAATACCAGGTGTTGTTGAAGATGTTACAGAAATTGTTTTAAATATAAAAAAGTTAAAACTCGATTTGCTTTCAGATTATCCAAAAACTCTAAAACTTGAGGTAAAAGGTGAAGGTATTGTAACTGCTGCTGATATTCAGCCAGATCCTGAAGTAGAAATTCTCAATCCTGATTTATATATTGCAGAACTCACAGATAAAGATTCAAGACTTTCAATGGAATTGGTAGTTGAAAAGGGAAAGGGTTATGTTGCTGCAGATAAACATGATTCTTCTGAACAAATTTTAGGAATGATTCCAATTGATTCAATTTTCAACCCAGTAGTTGGAGCTGAATATCTTGTTGAGGATTCTCGTGTAGGTCAAGTTACAAACTATGACAGACTTATTTTAAAAATCGAAACAAATGGAAGTATTCTTCCGCATGAGGCATTGAGTAAATCTGCTGATATAATTAGAGAATATATGGGATTCTTTACAGATATAAAACCTCCTCAAATAGAAGGTCCAGCAGCATCAAAGGCGGAATCAGATGGAGAAGACCAATCTTTAGAAATGTCCATAGAAAATTTAGGACTTTCTGTCCGTTCTCTCAACTGTTTGAAACGTGCTTCTATAAAAGTTGTAAGAGACCTTATAGCTTATTCAGAAGATGATTTGATGAAACTTAAAAATTTCGGTCAAAAATCTCTTGATGAAATAAGAGAGAAATTAGAACAGTATCATCTTTCCCTAATGCCTTCTTCAAGGGAAGACTAAACCCATATAATATTTTTGGAGGACAAAATGAAACATAAAACGAATACACGTACTCTCGGTAGAGATTACGCTCATCGCTTAAGTATGCTCCGTAATTTGTCCCGTTCTCTCATTCAAGCAAGACAGATCGAGACAACTCACGCAAGAGCTTTAGAAGTAAAGAAATTTGTTGAAAAACTTATAACAGCAGCAAAGAAAGATGATCTCGCTGCAAAGAGATATGTTTTTTCAAAAATCGGTTGTAACCAAGAGTCAAGAGATTTATTTGATCTCGTAAAAGCACAGTTTGCTGAAACAAACGGTGGTTATACATCAATAATCAAGTATCGTTTCAGAAAAGGTGACGGAGCTCACATGGTTATCCTCAAACTTAATGTATAGTATAGTTTGAAAAATTAATTTGTAATTTAAAAAAAAGGTCTCAAATATTTGAGACCTTTTTTTAAATTTATTAATGTAAATACAAAAATAGAGGCAAAAATTGAGTGTAAAGTCAAATTTTTTGAAAAAAATAGAAAAATATTTAGCAGGACATGATCTAAAAGAATGTCTTTCTTTTGAAAATATAGTAAAAATATTTCCTGATTTTGCCGTTTTTTTGGCTTTTGAACAAGAAAGAATTTCTAAAATGATTGACTTTGATCTTTCATTTAGTGTTGAAAAAGGATCGATTGCAGGAGTAGATGAAGCAGGAAGAGGACCACTTGCTGGACCAGTTTGTGGAGCTTGTGTAAGATTTTTTGAATATCCTTTTATTCCATTTTTAAATGATTCAAAGAAGATGACTGAAAGAGAAAGAATTGTTGTTGAAAAATTTATATTAGCGTCAAATGCTTCAACTGCTGTTTCTTTTATATCAAATGTTGAAATTGATGAGATTAATATTTTAAATGCTTCTCTTAAGGCAATGAAAACTTCTTTTGAAAAAATTTCTCCAACTCCTCAGCTTCTTTTGATCGATGGAAATAGGCAAATAAAAAATTTTGACCATAGACAAGTTTGCATAGTTAAGGGGGATTCAAAATCTTTTTCAATTGCGTCGGCTTCAGTGCTTGCAAAAAATTCAAGAGATAGAATAATGATTGAATATGCAAGAGAATATCCAGAATATGAATTTGATGTAAATAAAGGTTATCCTGTAAAAAAACATATTAAGGCAATAGAAAAATTTGGTCGTTCTAAAATTCATCGTGTTACATTTATGAAATAATTAACTGCAGGAAATATTTTTTTAATAAAGTATAAAAAATATAATATAATATAATATGTATAATTAATTCTTATTAATTTTTAAAGAGGCTGTTTTTTTATTGGAGGTTTTTTTATGGGAAGTCTTATGGAGGGCAATACTCTGAAAGATCGTTATAAAATAATAGAAGTACAACAGGAGTATGCTGATCTTACTGTATATAAAGCTAAAGATATGGAGGCAAATAACAGTCTTGTATATATAAGAGAAATAGATATGGAATCAAGGGGATATAAGACATTTACCCCAGAAACTTTAGATAATTTAATTTCTATGCTTTCGCGTCTTTCTCATAGATGCCTTCCAAAGTTTGTAGAATATTATAGAGGAATGGGATCAGGATATATTATTGAGGAATATATAACTGGTCAAACTTTGGCAGAAGCTATCGAAGCACATGCTGGTACTTATGATTTTAATGACACATTTACTTGGATGATAGACCTTTGCGATTTGTTACAATATCTTCATTCGCAAGAACCTCAAATAATTTTGAGAGGATTAACACCACAAATTGTAAAAATAACTCCTTTAGGAGATCTTAAAGTAGTCAGTTTAGACAAAGCAAGATTTTTTAAACCTACAAAAGATACTTCTGACACTGTTTTTATTTGGAATCCAGGTTATACATCTCCAGAACAATATGGTACTCAAAAATCAGATGTCAGAGCTGATATATATGGTTTTGGAGCAGTTTTTTATTATGCTTTTACAAAACAAAATATGGGGGCAATGCATTTCAATTTTCCTCCAGTAAGTCAATTTAATCAAAAATTTACTCCTGAGCAAGATGCAATTTTCGCAAAATGTCTTGATAAAAATGTACATACAAGATATCAATCTATATTTGCTGTAAAAAGTGATTTAATGGCATTAAATCCAATTAAAAAAGTAGAAAAAAAACCTGAAATTGTAAATCATCCTAAAAAAGTAATAGAAAAAAAGCCATTTAATGTTGCGATAATTGAGGCATTTAAAAAGATGTGGTCAAATTTCTATGATTGGCTTATGAAAATATAATATTAGTTTTTGTATTCACTTATAGTTTATTCACCCCCTTTATGGGGATTTTTTTTTAAAACAATGTAGGAAAAATTTTATGAATAATATTGAAAAAAATAAAAATGCTATGAAGCGTTTTCAAATCTGTATTAATACTAATGATAAATTACTTGCAGAAGAATTAATTGATTCAAAAGCTGAGTTTGCAAGTTTAATTTCTCCAGAAATACTTTATGGAGGAAGTGGATATCTTTCAGTTGTTGAATTTATGCGTAAAAGTTTTTCAGATATTAAATGGGAAATTGTTGACATGGTAGCTGAAGATAATAAAGTAGCAGTAAATTGGATTTGTTCAGGAACTCATGATGGAGAATTTATGGGAATATCTCCAACAGGTAAGAAATTCTCATTTAGTTGCATGAATTTTTATTATTTTACTGATGAAGGAAAAATAATAAAAGATGTTGCTGCTAAGGGATTAATTGGTATTTTTGAAGTTTTAGGATTTAAAAATATAAATATTTAGTTTATTTTTATTAGAGGTTACTAATTAATGAGCGATTTGATGAAAGAATTTTTGTCAGAAGAAGAACAGACTTCTTCTGAATATGATGAATTAGTTTTTCATGAGGGATTTGCTTCACAGAGAAGTACTCCTTATTTTGATGCTTTAGAAAGATATGTTGATGATGGTACAATTCCTTTCCATGTTCCTGGGCATCAACAAGGACGAGGAACTCCAGAGGCATTTCGCAATTTTATAAAGGAAAAAGGATTAGCTGCTGATATAACACAAGTTTTGGGACTTGATGATATTCATCAGCCTGTCGATGTTTGTTTACATGCACAAGAACTTGCAGCAAAGGCTTATGGTTCAGATCAGACATTCTTTATGATTAATGGATCATCTTCAGGAAATCATGTTATGATGATGTCTGTATGTAATCCAGGAGATAAGGTAATTGTTCCTCGTAATTGTCATAAATCAGTAACAGGTGCAGTTATTTTAAGTGGTGTTGTTCCTGTGTATATGGAACCTGAATATGATATGGAGTTGAATGTAGACCATGCTGTAACTCCTGAATCTGTTGAGAAAGCTATTAAAGAAAATCCAGATGCAGTTGCTGTTATGGTTTTAAGTCCTACTTATTACGGTGCAGCAGCTGATACAAAAAAAATAGCTGAAATAGTACATGCACATGATAAAATATTGATGGTCGATGAAGCATGGGGAGCTCATCTCCGTTTTCATGACAAACTTCCTATTTCTGCGATGGAGGCAGGAGCAGATATAGCAATAAATAGCACACATAAGATTATTTCTGGTATGTCTCAAGCATCTATGCTCCACATAAAAGGAAATAGAATCGACAGAGGAAGAGCTCATGCTATTTTGAGGTTGTTCCTTTCCACAAGTCCAAGTTGTCTTCTTGTTGCTTCACTCGATATGGCAAGAATGCAAATGGCAACAGAGGGAAGAAAACTTTTAACTCAGACTATAGAACTTGCAGATTATCTCAGAGATTCAATAAATAAAATACCAGGTATGAAATGTTATGGAAGAGAGATAATAGGTCGTCCAGGTGTACATGATTTTGATCCAACAAGAATTGTTTTTACTGCAAAAGAACTTGGATATACTGGTTATGATATGGAACATATATTGAGATATGAATTTAATATTCAAGTTGAACTTTCAGATATATTCAATAATGTTGCTCTTTTGACAATAGGACATAATAAAGAACTAGCCGATAAATTAATAGATGCACTTAAAAAAGTATCTAAAAATCCAAAATATCCAAAGAGTATTGAGGTAATTAAACAATTCCAATCAAAGACTGGAAAGAGATTTGAAATGCCAGATTGGGCAGAACATGTGATGAGTACAAGAGACGCATTTTTTGCTCCTTATGAAACTGTTGATTTCAATAAATCACAAAATAGAATTTGTTGTGAAATCGTTACTCCTTATCCTCCAGGTATTCCGATTCTTCGCCCAGGAGATCTTATCAATAGTGAAATTATTGAGTATCTCAATTTAGAACTTGCTGGTGGAGCTCATATCCAAGGGCCAGTTGACTATACAATGAAAACAATAAGAGTAGTAAAACAATAAAAAATATGAATAATAACGATTATGAACTTCTTTTTGCTGTAGTGCCAGAATATATTGTTTCTGCAATAAAATCATTAAATAAATCAGATAAGTTGATTGAATTTGTAATGGATTTGGGAAGAATTCCTGAAGCTCGATTTGATGATGGTATTTCTGTTTTGGGTGATAAGCCTGTAACACAGGAAGATATAAATTATGTAACTGATCGAATTGGGGTTTTTGGAGATGATAACAGGGCAGGTATAGAAAAGACACTACACAGAATTTCTGCCATAAGAAATAGGACAGGTAAAATAATAGGTCTTACTTTAAGAGTAGGAAGGGCTGTATCAGGTACTGTTGACATAATATCTGATTTAATCGAAGAGGGAACAGGAATTTTATTAATGGGTCCTCCTGGTGTCGGTAAGACTACAATGTTGAGAGAAATTGCAAGAGTTCTTGCTGAAAAAAAGAGAGTTGTCATTGTTGATACAAGCAATGAGATCGCAGGTGATGGAGATATTCCACATCATGGAATTGGTCGAGCAAGAAGAATGCAAGTTCCTCACACTGACAAACAGTATGCAATAATGATTGAAGCTGTGGAAAATCACATGCCAGAAGTCGTTGTGATTGATGAAATAGGCGTATTAGAAGAAACTTTTGCTGCAAGAACTATTTCTGAAAGAGGTGTTCAGCTTGTTGCAACAGCTCATGGAAACACGCTTGAAAATTTGATACAAAATCCAACACTTTCTGAATTGGCAGGTGGAATACAGCCTGTTACTCTATCTGATGAAGAGGCAAAAAAGAGAGGTTGTCAAAAGACTATTCTTGAGAGAAAAGCTCCTCCTACTTTTGGAATGTTGATAGAGATAAGAAATAGGAATCATTTTGTCATTCACAAAAATTTAGCTGAATCTGTAGACCTTTTGCTCAGAAATGTAAATCCTCCTGTTGAAGAGAGAATCAAAGACGAAAATGGAAAAATACAGATAAATCAGATAAATTTGGTTTCACATGATGAAAATGATGATTCAGAACATGAAAAGATTCCTGAATATATAAAACATCCTTCGTCTTTGAGAGGAAGAGACCATATTTCAATATATCCCTATGGAATAAGTAGAAATCATATTGAATATGCTATTGAACATTTAAAATTTTCAGGTGATATTGTAAGAAATGTTGAAGAAGCAGATGTGATTTTGACCCTTAAAAGTCATCATAGAAGAAATTTTGATAAATTTGTGGAGTTACAGAAAAAGGGAATACCTATTTTTGTATTGAGATCTAATACTATTGCTCAGATTGAGTCATTTATTTCTGAACGTCTTTTATAGGTTAACATTGGAAAATACTTCTGTAAATTTTGAGTAGATAAGTTTTCAATTTATTTTCAACTCCTTGTTATCTTTTGAACTTGGATGAGTAATAACATTGAAAAAGAATAGTGAATTTTTTAGGATGTGTTGCTAAACTTTATTTTCATAAATTTACCTAAAAGTACCGTAATCCCCCTAATTTGGGCTTTACTTCACAATATTTATGGGGAGTATGTAAAAATGGAGTTCAACAACATGAAGAGGTAATGAAATTGAAAAAAAATAAACTTCCTTATATCATAAGACTTATAATTTCTATTGTTCTTCTTATAACAGCAATTTTGGCTATATGGGGATTTTATCCAGTACATTTAATGGATATTCAAATTACTCCTCTTTTACAAAGATGTCTTCGCAATCCATCAACAGTAGCAATAATATTATTATCTATTGTTTTGATTGCAACTTTGGTATTTGGAAGATTTTATTGTTCACTTGTATGTCCATTTGGAATATTACAAGAAGTATTTGCACTTATTTTTAATAAAAAGAAAAATGAGTCCGTACCTAATGCAAAATATAAATATTTAATTGCTGGTATAAGTTTTGGATTGCTTTTTGGCGGTTCAGCTTTGATTTTAAGACATGTCGATCCATATACAATTTTTGGATCAGCCTCAAGTCTTTCAATATTTGGAATATGTGTAGGAATTGCTATTTTAATTCTTGTATTTTTTAAAAATAGACTTTTTTGTACAAATATTTGTCCTGTTGGTGCATTGCTTGGAATCATTTCCAAAATATCAATTTTAAAAATATACATGGATAAAGATACATGTGTAAAATGTGGAATGTGTTCAAAAGCATGTCCATCAGGGTGTATTGACTTTAAAAATAAAAAAATCGACAATGAAACCTGTGTAAAATGCCTAAAATGTTATTCTGTTTGTCCAAAAAGTTCAATAAGATATGGAATTGAGAAAAAGGAAGAAGAAAAATTTAATATAAATAGAAGAGAAGCTATATATGGAATTGGTGCTTTAGCTCTATTTGCAGGGGCATATATGGCAGGAATAAAATTTGTAAAAGACACAACAAAAAAGATAAAAGACATTATTTTACCACCTGGTGCTGAAAATACAACTCGGATGGAAAAGACATGTCTAAATTGTAATCTCTGTGTGAAGAATTGTACAAACAAAATATTAAAACCTGCAGATGAAAATTTTAATTTTGTTCATATTGATTATTCACAGGGAAAAGGATATTGTGAATATAATTGTAATAAATGTTCTACTGTATGTCCTTCTGGAGCAATCAAAAAAATTACATTAGAACAAAAGCAAAAAAAGAGAATTGCAATGGCTTATATACATGAAAATATCTGTCATGAATGTGGAATATGTGTAAGTGAATGTCCAGCACATGCTATTTCACAACTAAATGGAAAAACGGCACAAGTCGATGGAAGTAAATGTATAGGCTGTGGCAAATGCAAAACTGTATGTCCATTTAAAGCAATAGACATATCTGCAATTAAGAAACAATCTTAGAAAGTGAAGTGATAGCATGTCGTTAGGTATTACTGAAATAGTTTTAATATTGATAGTTGCAATATTACTTTTTGGAGGGAAAAAGATTCCAGAGCTTGCAAAAGCCTTAGGAAGAGCTTCTTATGAATTTAAAAAAGCTAAATCAGAGATTCAGAAAGAAGCAAAAGAAGTAGAAGAATCACTTGAATATAAAGATGAAAAGCCAAAAGAGTATCAATTAAAAGATGATGTAAATGAAGTATAAAAAAATATTAAAAATATTTAATGTTAATGTTAATAAAATAGTTTAAAAATAATTATAAAAATTAACATTATTAACTTTTTATTAATATAAAAAAGTATTTTTTTTAATCTTATGGTGGTATAATTCATACATAAGAAGTTTTTAATTATATGTGGAGGTTTTTATTATGGATATTAGTGCAATCGGTGGCGGAATGCAAGGTTTTGGAGCAATGCAGGGAATTCAAGGAATGCAACAGGATTTTCAGGCTGTACAGGGTCCACAAGATATGAAGGAAATGAAGGGTCTTGAGAATGAAAAGAAACAACCAAAACCAGAAGAAATGCAAGCTCAGGGAATCAATCAGCAGGATAAGACTGAAATGAGCGATGAAGCACAGGAAGTAAATGGTGCTCAGGCAGCTGCTGAAGCAGGCAAAGTTGGTGGAGTACAGGCTCAGCAACAGGATCAGAGTCAGCAGATTAAAGATGCTGTACAGAAGATCATTGATGAAGCAAAAGTACAGGGACCAGGCAAGCAAGGTCAGAATCAGGGAACAAATGGTCAAGTAGAACAGCTCAAACAGCAACTTACTAAGGCTCAGCAGAATGGTACACCTATTGATGCTTCAGTAAAAGAAGCAGCAGACCGTGTAGTACAAGGCGACATCAAAGGAGCCGATCAGATTCTCAATGGTCAGCAACAGCAGAAAGATCAAGTAGGTGCAGCACAGGGTCTTGCAGAAGAACAGCAAGTAGGAAAAGCAAAAGAGACACATGCTGAC
>CADAWZ010000014.1 GCA_902791745.1 uncultured bacterium | reverse complement strand
CTGAAGATGGTGGCAAAAAATTTGATTTAACACTTTCTGAAGATTATTATAAAAGCAGACCAAATGGAAAAATCCATGTTGGAGATATAAGAGTTTCCTATGAAATAAAAAAAATACAAGATAGCCCATTTATAACTGCGATTGGTATTCAAAATAATGGCACACTTGATCAATACGCCTATGAAACTGAACACAATATAGGGCATGCATTTTATGGTGATTTAAGCAAAGAAGAAATAAAAAAAGCAATAAAGGGAAATAATATGCAAGCATTTACCCCAGCCCTTATCATTGGATTAATATTTATTCTTGTTGGAATCTTTGCTTTCAATGGCAAAAAAGAAAACTTTCAATGGCAAAAAAGAAAACATAATTACTCCTCCAAAAACAATGTATGATTAGATTAGAGTGAAAAAAGAGGTTGTGAAAAAAGTCTTTTTTCACAGCCCCTTTTTTATTTTTTTAAAATTAATTTTCCAAATGTAAATCAATATATTCAGCCAAATTAATATCATCATTTAAATTTACATTTGAATTTATAAATAATTGATTTAATTCCAACAATTTCTCTGTTTTTGAGTTTAATTGAGCTACAACTTCATTAATTTGTTGAAGTATTGACTGAACTTGTTGCCCATCTGTCGCATAATCAATTTGATATTTACAATTATTTATTTGAGTACAAAGATAATAAATATCCCAAGCAACACTATTAGTATTAGATTGTACATCTCCAACTTCTTCAGCGGTTACTTCTTTTTCTTGAGGCTTTTTTTCTTCTTCTAATTCATTTTTTTCTAATTCTTCATTTTCATCTGACAAATCAAAAGCATCTAAAATATCCATAAAAAAATCCTCCTTCATTATAAAGTTAATTCATAAAATCTATCTATAAATCTTTTTTCTGTCAGTTCCATTTGCACAAATTCAAAATTGACTTCAGAAATTATATTTTTATATCTATCACCTAATTTTTCAGGCATTAAATTTAAAAATTCCAAAGAGAGCATATCATCATCAACACCAAATATTTTTCTTCTATCTTCTTCATCTGGAATAAAACCTAAATATTTTTCCCAAATAGTATTTTGCAATTTGTCTTCCACTTCTAAATATTTTGTCAACATTGCCTTGATAGGTCTTGTAACATCTGACAAATATGCCTCACTGGCATCATGAAGAAGACAAGCAAGTTGAATTTTCTTATCAAACCCTCTTTTTCCTGCTTCGATAGAGCAGGCAATGGAATGACTTGCAACAGAATAAAAAGACTTAAAATGACCATTTGCTCTACATATTAAAGAAAGTGAATGAGCAATATCAACGATATCTATTAAATTTTTATCAGGATTTATGGGATCAAAATGCTTCCCAGTAGTTGAAGTTATATACATTTTTCCACCTTATAAATTAATAAATTTCTTTTTCTATATTTTCTATTTTTTATCCTTTATTATATATTTGATAAATAAAAAAGGCGAACCACATAAAAGTGATCCACCTATTATTTAATAAATCAACATACAATTAAGCTCTATTTGCAAATTGTTCATAAGCCTGACGTGCAGCTGTTTCTCTTCCTGACATATTTGGAATTCCAGCTCTTTCAAAATCTTGTTCGAAAATACGAGCTGCAGCTTCAGGAGAACCAGCAGAATTCAATTTCTGAATTAATCCAGGTTTCAACTGAGTTGAAAGATATTCGAGTTGTACACCAAGATCACCTACTGATTTGCCTTTTTCTTTTGCCATATCATAGAGACCTGCTTTATAGCCTGAATATGTGAACTGTACGATTCCATATCCTGCACTGTCATGAACAAAACTATCTCTTGAAATTGAGCCATTATCAACGCCTGATGTATAAGCCTGATCATTTCCAACTTTCGATTCATAGGAATTCTGAACATTATTTGAAGCATATCCTGATTCTTGAGCAATATTACCCATTACACCAGCAGCTCCAACATCATTTAATCCCATTTCATGGAGATAATTCCAAATCTGTTCTTGTGCTGAATTACCTTTTAAATCTGCTGATACAGGAGCATTAGCAGCTGCTGCAGGAGCTGCTGAACCGCCACCACCTACTGGTGCTGAACCACCGCCTGATGGATATGAACCACGACCACCACCTACTGGAGCTGATGAACCGCCACCGCCTGATGGATATGAGCCACCGCCACCATTACCACCTACTGGAGCAGAACCTCCTGCATTACCACCACCTACTGGTGCTGTCTGACCTGGCTGTGCAGGCTGTCCTGATACGCCTGGTTGAGATGGCTGTTGTGCTGATGATATTTGTTTATCAATGTCAGCTATATCATTTCTAAGAGTACCGATTTCATCATGAAGACCTGCCATTTCTTCATTCAAATCAAGCATTCTCTGCATAAGACCAGAAACATCACCTTTAGTTTGTTTCATTAACTGAATTTCTTTTTGAAGCAACTTCTGTTCATCTTGAAGTTTTTTCATCTGATCTTCTTTTTCTTTAAGTTCGTTTTCTTTTTCTGTTTTTTGTTGTTGAAGCTGTTCTGTCTTATTTTCTTCTGTTTTATCTGCTTTTTTAGCTTCATCTTCACCAGTAAGAGCTTCAAGATTTAATGGATTCTTCTCATCAGCTTCTTCTGTTTTTGCTTCCTCTGAAATTTCTGATTTGTCAGAAACTTTAGCTGGTTTTGATTCTTTGGTTTCCTTTACATCTTTTGATTCAACTTTTGGCTCAGCTTTTTTTACTTCAGTAGCTGCTTTATGTTCATAAGTTTGAACTCTATTATAACTTCCGCCAACATCTGAACTTGATACGTGCATATTAAACCTCCAAAATATTATTTATTTCTAAGATATTATACCACAAAAACAATAAAACAACAAAATACTTTTGTTAAAAAAATATTATATTTGTAAAAAAAATGTAAATATTTTAAATAAATATTTAATATCTATAACTTTTTACAAGACCTTCTGACATCACATTAAATCCATCAATCATAACAAAACACATCATTTTACAAGGAAGTGAAAATCCCATTGGAGACAACATAAACATACCCATAGCCATCAAAGTAGCAGCTGTTATCATATCTATACACAAAAAAGGAAGATATATAATAAATCCAATATAAAATCCTGTTTTCATCTCACTTATCATAAATGCAGCTAAAAGAATATGAAAAGGAGGATTCTTTATCATATTTATATATTTTTGTCCCTGTTTAGATGGCTTTCTTATATATTTTCCATTTACTTTTATTGTTTCTCCTTTACCTTTAACAGTTGGAGAATCAGGCTTAACTCCTGACATTTTCACAAAAAAAGCCAAATCATTTTTACGAGTATTTTTTTGCATAAATTTCATTGCATATTTACTCGTTCTACTTACAAATTGCTGAAAAGAAATTTGTTTGTGAATATAAGGATCATAGGCATTTTTTTCAATTTGCAAAGCAACAGGAGCCATAACAAAGAAAGTAAGCATTAATCCGATTCCAACCCAAACTTGTTTTGGAACGCCTTTAGACAATCCCATACTACTTTTTAAAAACGAAAAAATGATACTTATTCGTATAAAAGCAGTACAACACACAAACATATAAGGAATTAAAGTCATCATTGAAAGATACAATAACATTTGAAGTGTCATAGGCACTGGATCATGTTGCATTGCATCCATATCTACTTTTACTTCAGGCATAGCAAATCCAGCATCAAAAGGGGCCGAATTTGCAGAAACCGAAAATAGCAACACAAATAAAATTGTTGAAAAGAATACAACAATTAAATTAAATTTATTTTTTTTCAACGACAAATTTAAATTCTTCATAGCCATTAAAACTTCTATTTAACTATATAAAATTTCCTGCTTATTTTCTAAAATTATTTTTTAATTTTAAAAAAGCCTACGCTGATTATAATCAACATAGGCTTTAATTACAACACAATTTACTTTAAATTTTCACTAACCCAAGCTGGCAACTTATCAATAGAAATTCTATCTTGTTTCATAGTATCTCTATATCTAATTGTAACAGCATTATCATTGAGTGTTTCAAAATCAACAGTAACACAATAAAGAGTACCAACTTCATCTTGACGACGATAGCGTTTGCCAATACTGCCTCTATCATCATAATCACAAGAACAAATTTTCGAAACATCTCCATAAATCTTTTCACAAATATCCATCAAATTTTGTTTCTTTGATAATGGGAGTATAGCAACTTTTATAGGGGCAATCTCTTTTGCAAAGTGAAGAACTACTCTAACATCTTTTTTACCTTTGTCATTTGGAACTTCTTCTTCATCATAAGCATCTGCAAGAAAAGCGAGTGTAGCTCTATCTGCACCAGCAGAAGGTTCTATAACATGAGGAAGGAAATGCTCATTGTTTTCTTCATCAAAATATTGTAAATTCTCTTTTGAAGAATTCTGATGACAAGTCAAATCATAATCACCTCTTGAAGCAATTCCTTCAAGTTCAGACCAACCCCATGGAAAAGCATATTCTATGTCTTTACAAGCTTTTGCATAGTGTGCTAATTCATCTTTTTCATGAGCTCTAAGTCTCAAATTTTCTTTCTTGATACCATGTTTTATATACCAAGCAAATCTGCTTTCAACCCAATAATCAAAATGTTTTTCTGCTTCTTCTGGACGACAGAAATATTCAATTTCCATCTGTTCAAATTCACGAGTTCTGAAAGTGAATTTACCAGGTGTAATCTCATTTCTAAAAGATTTTCCAATTTGAGCTATACCAAAAGGCAATTTCTTTCTCATAGAAGTTGCAACATTTTTGAAATTGACAAAAATTCCCTGTGCTGTTTCAGGTCTCATATAAACTACAGCTGAAGCATCTTCAACAGGTCCCATAAATGTTTTAAACATCAAGTTGAACTGTCTTGCCTCTGTCAATTCACCGCCACATTCTGGACATACAGTTGAATTGATATCATCTCCTCTAAATCTCTTATGGCAAACTTTGCAATCGACCATTGGGTCTTGGAAACAATTTACATGTCCAGAAGCCTGCCAAACTTGTGGATGCATTAAAATAGCAGCATCAAGCCCACACATATCAAGTCTTGTCTGTACATTTTCAAACCACCAAGCCTTTTTTACATTGTTCTTTAAAAGAACTCCAAGTGGTCCATAATCCCAACAACTGTTCAATCCACCATATATTTCTGAACTTTGAAAAATAAAACCTCTGCGTTTTGCCAAAGATACAACTTTGTCCATTACTCCACCGAGAGCTTTTTCAGTCTTATTCTCACTCATAACTATCTCCTTCGTCGTCTCTACACTTATATATTATAAATGCTTGTTATATTATAAAAAATTTAATTTAACTTGTTATGTCAGTATTCTTCTTACTTTTATGGAAATCAATTTTTGTTATTATGGTGTGTTGGCAAACTCTATTTTTGCCTATTTAATTTGTTAATTTTCTATCTACGACAATTTTTGGGGGCGAGTCAATGGAACGAAATAGAGTGAAGCGGAGCCTGAAGTGAATGACTTGCACCGCAAAAATTGGCTAATATGCAGTTTACCAACCCCCCTAATTTTGCAGTTAAATAATTGATTTCCGTCCTTCACTCTTTTGTACCAAAAAAGTAAAATTTGCCATTTCGCCATAAATATAAAAAATTGCCATTTTTGCGAACTATTTTGCCCTTACAACTCCATCATTAAAAATTCTGATAATTCGAGGACTTAAAATAAGTTTTTTCAATCCCTTAACAGGAATATCAGCAGAAAAAGCATTTATAATATATAAATCATCTTTTACTTTTCCACCAACAGATTCAACAAGTCTTCTGTCAGAATCTTGTAACCCATCTTTAGTTTGTATAATAACCTTTAAAGGTGTATAATCATCTCCATTAGAAGATCTCATAACATCTGGATCAACTTTATCTTTCATTAAAGAATATTCATCCATAAATCTTCCTCCAAATCATTCCACAAAAAGAACTTCAGTATTAAATTTCTGTCCAAGTTCTATAACTTTTCTACAATTACTTCCATTTCCAAAAATAAAACAGGATTTTTCAGCCTTTATCTGTCTTGAAAAAAAAGGAAATCCCCTCGATATATATAGTGGATATTTTACACAATCTTCAGGTCGGTCTGTCTTTTCGTGAATTCCACAAACTCCTTCATCTGAAAGATATGGACAACGACCAATAAGATAACATTTACCCAAAAACCAAAAACGCCTATCAGTTATATAAACCCCATTTTTAGGAGGTAACTGCCATCTATTTTTTAAAACTGGAATGCCCCTAAAATTTATATTTTCTCTAAAAGATATATTCAATCTTCCTGTACAACAATTTACAGGACAAATTGGACAATATTTATTACAAAGTTCATCTCTCAAATTTTCAACAGCAATATCTAATTTACTCATTTTTTAACAGGAATTTCAAAAATATCCTCAACCCACTTGTTTGTACCAGAACGATAAATTTGTCCAAGTCTTATAAATTCTGACCCTTGAATAAATCCAACTGGAATAAGCTCATTTTCTGCAGAATCAAAATATTTTACAACAAAATACATATCATCTTTTACAGATTCCGAAAGTTTTATCAAAAAGAAAGAGTATTGTAATTGAGAATTCTTCTCATTTATATTTCTGCATTTTACTCCTTCTATTTCTGTAATATTTCCCCAACGCCCTCCTTCAGGTGCCTCAAAAAAATTACAATTTTTTGAAGAAGCAGAAATATCAGCAGGATAAAAAGTTGCAATCTCTTTATCTGAAGAATCAAACATCTTTACAGATTGTACAGACATATTTATTTTCTCAGAAGGAATTAAAAAAACAAATAAGATTGAATTTTTTTCTTCTGCTCTCGATATACCAAAACTAAAAAACAAGAAAAGCAAACAAGAAAAAATATATAGCTTACTCTTCATAATTTTTTCCTCCCTTAAAAATTATTTTTTATTTTGTTCTTCATCACTATAATTTTGTTTTGTACTATTTTCTTTATCCTTCGATTTATCTTTTTCTGGTTCAATCAATCCCTTTGAATTACACCTTGGGTATCCTTTTTTATCAATAAAACTGTGAGCATTTGGACTATCACAATAAAGAACATAATCAATAACATCTTGATGTCCAGAATCCCAAATAGGCTCATATTTATAAGGAGTTTTAGTAACAGGGCAAGTAGGTAATTTACCTATATCCCCCAACTTTTCAAAATCTTTATATTCTAATTCTGTTGGATAAGTCAATCTACTATCTTTTTTATAAAATTTATCCAACGCTTCCCTAATTTTTTTTACATTTTCCTTACAAAGAGCATATTTAGTTTCCTGTGATATTTTTAAATAAATAGGAAGAGCTATACATAAAATAATAGATATTATTGACATCAAAATTGAAATCTGTACAGATGTCAATCCTCTTTGCGATTCTTTCTTCATTTCTTTTTTTCTTCCTTTTTACTATTTTTATCAGATTTCTTTTCATCAATCTTTTCAAGAGTAATAGGACCGATAGAACTTGAAATGTCAGAATATATCTCAAAATGCTCATCAATATGAGGCTTAAATCCTTTTGCTCTTATCTCTACTTTTACAACTTTAGGCTCTAAATAATCAGTCATCAAATAATTATTCTTTCTCTCTGTCTTTACGAGCTCTCCATCTACAAAAACTTCAACATCTATAGGGCTAACTTCTATTTTAACTTTCTTAAAATCTGTGATTTGAAGCTCAATAGTACCAAGTTCAATTCCTTCATTTTCCTTGAGGTCAAAATCTTTATTCACTGTTTTAAAGCCTGATTTTTTTATAACTATTGAATGTTTTCCCTCAGGAATATCAGAAATTGTATAAAGCCCATCTTTATTTTCAAGTTTTTGTTTTTCATTGTCAAGTAAAATTTCTACATCTGGCTCTTTACAGGTAAAAAAGATTGTCTTTTCAGGAATTTGCTTTTCTAAAACAATTTCTCCCAAATCCTTTGACATATCTACAGATGTATCAATATCTACTTTTTTATCTTTATATCCAGCCATTTTAAATGTCAATGAAGAATTAACGCCTTTATCTACTTTTATTTTGTAAATTCCCTCTTCTTTTTCAACAGGTGCTTCTAAACCATTAAGTAAGACTTTAATAGAAGGTTCTTTAGATGTATATGAAATTGTAAAAACAGGTATTTCTTTCTTTTGTCCTTTTAAAAAGAAAAAAGCTCCAGCACCTAAAATAACCAATACTAAAAAAACTACTATCAAACCAACAGGCGATTTTGATGCCTTTTTGGGGGTATTAACCGAAGCAGACGGATTAACCGAAGCAGGTGGAATATTATTTTCCAAAGAAATAGGAGAAGTATTTAAATCATCAACAATTAAAGGGCGTCCAGCTCCTGTTTCTGGATTATGTATATCAGAAGCAGAAGACTCTACTGATTTTTCTCCTCCAATTTTCAATTCATTGTCAAGATCACTATCTTCAATTCGTCTAAATGTAGTTTTTGCATCAGGGTGTGAAGAAAATCTCTGAGATGCAAGAGAATCAGGCTTAGGAGGATCAAATTTTAAATCTAAATCTACAAAATCATCAGCTATTTTATCTTCAGATTTAGAACTCTTCGCATTGCCAAGATCTGCCATCAATTCATCATCAAGATTGTCATCATCGATTCTTCTAAATGTTGCCAAGAAAGAAACACCGCCTTCCAAATATTAAACATTATTTGTATTTTTTTGTTGCATTAATATCAACACAGTAGCAATAACAGAAATCAAAATTATAATAAATACATAATTTATATCAGTACAAGTAACTTCTCTTACATATTCACTATTTCTTCTTTGTGTATCAATAGTCCATTTTGCTATATTTTCTTTATCATCAACAATATCAGCATTTGAACTTGTGATTTTATATGGCATTTTTATAGTGCGAGTTTCTGTAAGAAATTTATCTGTTAAATTAGAAGAATCCGAATGTGAAATTATAGACGGTTTTATTTTTTCGGTTATCTTCATTTGCTTAAAAAAGAAAAGATTTATATAACTGAATTTTCCCTCAATTTCACCATCTCCAAATGAAGCTCCATTCTCTCCAATTTTCATATCGGTGTTATAATAATCTTCAACTTTTTCATATCTTTTGGTTACATAGATAATAGATTGGTCTTTTTCAGTACATATCCTAACCTCATACCCATACTTTTCAGGGGTTTTAAATTCTTCAGAATCTATTTTTGACATAAGACCTGTTTTTATTTTTAAAACCCTTGAATCAACACAAGAACCATCTTTTAATATACTGAGATTATCGTTGGCTTCTATACATCCACCCAAAAAACAAACTGCAATAAAAAGCAAAACCACCGAAAAAAATCTCATAAAAACCTCTCAATTTACTGTACTGTTTTTATTTTCAAAATCTTGAGCTGTTCATCTGAAGGAACAACAGGAGCTCCAGTCAAAGGACAAATAGCTTGGTGATTCTTTGGAAAAGCGACAACTTCTCTTATACTGTCTTTTCCTGCCATCAAAGCAGCGAGTCTATCTGCACCTATTGCCATACCACCATGTGGTGGAGCACCATACTCAAATGCTGTCATAAGATAACCAAATTTTTCATTAGCCTGTTCTTTTGTAAGACCAATGACTTTAAATAATTTTTCTTGAAGAGCTCTCTCATGAATTCTTATGCTTCCACTACCCAATTCTACACCATTTAAAACCATATCAAAAGCATCTGAACGAACTTTTAATGGTTCTGTTTCCATGATGTCAATATCTTCTTTTACAGGAGATGTGAATGGGTGATGTTCTGCAACAACTCTTCCTGTCTCTGAATCTATAGAGAATAATGGAAAATCAAGAACCCAAAGAAAAGCAAATCTTTCAAAAGGCTTCATCTCAAATCTTGAAGCCAAATAAAGTCTGAGTTTACCAAGTGCAATAGAAATCTCTCTTGGCTTACCAGCAGCAAAAAGAATCAAATCATTTTCATTTGCTTTCATCTCTCTTCTAAGAGAATCTATTTTTTCAGCATCCATAAATTTTGTCAAAGCACCTTTTGGTGTTCCTTCGTTGAATGCAAGAGCAACAACACCTGCCAAGCCACAATCTTTGCCTTTTGCTATGATTTCATCAGTAACTTTTCTTGAAATCTTACCCTGTTCAGGAACAACTATTCCTCTTACAGAACCACCTTCTTCTTTTACTCCGTCAAAAACCTTGAATCCAAATCCACATACTGAATCTGTCATATCCATAATTTCCATTGGATATCTGAGGTCTGGCTTATCACTGCCGTATTTATCCATAGCTTCATTCCAAGTAATTCTCTTGAAATCGCCTTTGTATTCATAATTTGCAGCATGTTTGAGAAGATATTTTACAAGACCTTCCATTGTATTTAAAATAGCTTCTCTCTCTACAAATGACATCTCTATATCAATTTGAGTAAATTCAGGCTGTCTGTCTGCTCTCAAATCTTCATCTCTGTAACATCTTGCCATTTGGAAGTATCTATCAATACCACTTACCATTAAAAGCTGTTTAAAAAGCTGTGGAGATTGTGGAAGTGCATAAAATTTTCCAGGATGAACTCTTGAAGGAACCAAATAATCTCTTGCTCCTTCTGGTGTTGAATTTACAAGTGTAGGAGTTTCAACTTCAAGAAAACCATTTTCGTCAAAATAATCTCTTGTATATCTTGCAACTTTATGACGAAGAACGAGATTGGAAACCATTTCAGGTCTTCTCAAATCCAAATATCTGTATTTCATTCTCAAATTTTCATCAAGATTATCTTGATCTAAATTGAAAGGAAGTGGTTTTGATTCGTTTAAAACTTCCAAACTCTCTGCTTTTATCTCAATTTCACCAGTTGTCATAGAAGCATTGACCTGACCATTAGGTCTATTTTCAACAATTCCTTCGACTGTAACGACATATTCAGCTTTTAAAGTTTCAGCAATTTTAAAAAGCTCTGGATTTGCCTTTGGATCAAAAACGACTTGTGTCATTCCATATCTATCTCTTACATCAATAAATATAAAACCACCTAAATCACGACATTTATTTACCCAACCTGAAATTCTTACTTTTTTTCCATTATCTTTAGCAGATAACTCTCCGCAAGTATGTGTTCTTACATAACTCATAAATTTAGCCTTCTTTACATTATTAATTATATATTGTTTTGACCAATACTGTCAACTTTTCAACAAATATTTTATAGATGAAACTACCAAATCATTAACTTCATTTGGCTTTTCTTTTTTTATTGATTTAAATTTTACTTTCCAAGGCTTCCACTGTTCTGAACAATGATCAAAAGTTGAAGATTCATAAACAGCAACCACTGGAATATTTAATGCAGTAGCACAATGTAAAGCCCCTGTATCTGTTGAAACAAAAACATTACATTTTGAAACAATACCTGCCCAATCTGAAAAATTCATACCTCCCAAAATAAGTATTCTATTATCTATTTCAGAAAGACATTTTTTTATTTTTTCCGCTATATCAGCTTCGGAACCTATTCCATAAGTCAATATAATTCCATAATCTGCAAAAATTTTAGCAATATTTTTTACAATATCTGCCAAATTTTCTATAGTCCAATCACAAGTAAGCCATTTAGCACTCAAATGAAGACCAATATTTTTTCCTGTAAAATTATTTTCCTTTAATATTTTATCAGCTCGTTCAAAAGAATCTTCTTCTACAAATATTTCAAGTGGATATTCAACAGGATCAATTCCCAAACTTTTTAAAATTGTAAAAGTTTGAATAACTTCATGTGGAACTGTTTGTCCAGAATTTAACATTCCATTTATATCAAGTTTAGGAAGATTACCTATCAACATTTTTGCAAATAATTCTGTGATAAATCTTCCAGAGTAAACATATGAAAAAGATTTTCTTCCAGTTATCAAAAAAGACAATAGGTAAGATTTTGTGATTGGAGAAAGAGAAATCGAAAAATCAAATTTTCTTTTTCTAAGTTCAGAGATAAATTTTATTTTTTCTCCAAATGTTGCTTTTTCTGGATATACTAAAACCTCATCAATATTGGGGTTATTCTTTAAAACCCCAGCAGTATATTCTCTTACAAGAACAACTATAGATGCATCTTTAAAATTCTCATGCAAATTTCTAAAAAAAGGAGTTGAAAGAATCAAATCTCCCAAAACATCAAGACGAATAACGAGAATTTTTTTAGGGTTTAGTGAAATACTACTGCCCAAGTGTTTTAAGACCTTCCTTTATTCCTTCTGTATAATTTTTCTGAAGAATTATATCTTTGCAAAGATGAATCTTATCTTTATTTTCCTTACAAAAATCCATAATTTTCCCCTCTACAGGAAAAGAATTATAGAAGAACATAGACAAAGGAGTAAATCCAAGTCGTAATTTTATTTCAAAATCACGATGTTTATTGTAAAATCTAACAGTAGAAATTCCTGCTAAGTGCATTTTATTACATTGTTCTTCAAATGGCACTGGGTGCCAATGGTAATTAATGGCATTTGGATTATAGTATATAGTAAGACCCAATTTTTTTTGAAGTCTATATCCCAATTCTATATCTTCATGTCCGTAACCAGTAAACTCTTCGTCAAACATTCCAACATTTATAAGAGCTTCCTTTGAAACTGAAGCATTCCCTGTCAAAAAGAAATACCAAGGAAGAATCTTTTTATCATCTTTATGAAGTGTCCTTCTCGGTAAATTATGACTTTTAACTCCTTCATACTCCTCAAGTGTATCAACTTGAATTTCACAACCTACAACAGCACAAGGGTCTTTTTCTTTATGAAATGCAACATGACAAGATACTAAATTAGGATCTGCAATAATATCAGCATCTGTAAATAAAATAATACTACCATTAGCTTCTTTTATGCCTCTATTTCTTGCACCTGAACGTCCTGAATTAGCTTGTTTTATAAACTTCAAATTAGGTATTTTTAACTCTTTTATAAGTTGATCTGTCCCGTCAGTAGAACCATTATCAACAAGAACAATTTCATATCTATCTGCAGGATAACTTTGTTTAGCCAATGCTGGAAGAACAACCTTAAGAGAATCGCATCTGTTATACGAAGGTATAACGATACTGACTTCAATCATTTTTGTAAAAAAATCCTCCATTTTAAATTACTACATCAAAATATTTAACTTGAATTATTCTATAATTTAAATTTTAATTCCTTTATTTAAAAATTTATGTTACCTGTATGTTTTTGAAGGGCTTTTTTGTCATTTGCAGAAAAATATTTTTTCAATATAATAAAAATTTTTACTTAATAAAATGAAAGATGAAAAAATAAAAACACTAACAAAAATGGCAGTATTGACAGCTTTAACAGCTGTTCTTACATTAATTATAAGAATTCCAACTCCAACTGGTGGAAATATAAATTTAGGTGATGTAGTTATATTCATATCATCCTTTTTATTAGGAGGCTCTAGAGGTGGACTTGTAGGGGGCATTGGTTCTGCCACTGCTGACCTACTTGGAGGAAGTAGCAATTTTGTAATTGCAACCCTTATTATAAAATTTTTAGAAGGATTTATAGTAGGACAATTATTTAATTTATTCAAAAAACAAAATACTATAGCTATAATATTAAGTGCTTCTGCAGGTGCCTTTATTATGGTTTTAGGTTACTTTATTTTTGAATATTTTTTCTTTGGAATTGGAACAGCAATAAGTGTAGTATTACCCAATATAATGCAAGGAATAGTCTGTGTCATTTTAGTAGTAATATTGCAATCAATTTTTATAAAAAAATAATTTTAAAAATAATATATACTTTTCTTGTAATTTGATATATAATAAACATATAAAAAATAATGTTAAAGCTTGTTTAGGAGAATAAAAAATGAAAGTATGTTCTGAATGTGGAAAAGAAGTTGATTCGAGTTTTAAATTCTGTCCATATTGTTTTACAGATTTTGCTCCAGAAGATGAAGAAAAAAATTTGGAGGAAATAGATTCCATAAAAGCAGAGGAACCAGAAGAAGTAGAAGAAGAAATATCAAATATTCCAAACACTAATTCTTCTAATGATGTGAGTTTCTCAGATAGATATATCCTCGAAGAACCTCTTGCCTGTAGTGCAACAGGAACAGTATGTATTGTAAAACATTATAAAAATGACAGGCTTTACATATTAAAAGATTTTAGAATAATCAATAAAACAAAAGAAGAACGTGAGATAATAGGCGATCGTCTTATGAAAACTACAAATGCACTCAAAAGGCTTCAACACAATAATTTGAGTTGCGTTATAGACAGTGATTTCAACAATGATACATTTTCAGTAATTTACGAATTCCAAACAGGCAAATCTGTACTCGATCATATTGAAGAATTAAGGCTTAAATCTGAAAAACCAACTAAAGAAAAAATAATACAATGGGCAAAATCTATTGTTGAAATTCTCGTTTTTTTCCAACAAAAACAAAATAGACCTTTTTGTTGTTGCAATATGTTGCCTTATTCTTTCGTCATTACTGATAATGAAGACATAAAATATATAAATATAGGAATGCCTATTTTTTACAAAGAAATTGGAATAGACAATCCTTTTGAGGAAAGACCTATAAATGCATCTGACATAAGCCCCAAATACGATATTTTCTGTGCTGGACTAACTCTTTTATACATAATAAGTGGAATTCAAGCAAGTACCGATCCACGATTACCAATTCCACAAATACCCAAAAATGCTTATGTTCCAGAGTTACATTCCGTAATAAAAAAGATGTTAAATATCTATCATGAATTGATAGCTCCTTCTGAGCTTCTTGAAGAAATAGAAAGCATAGGAAAACCTAAAGAAAAAAAAGTTGAAGAAGTGGAAGAAGAAAAAAGTGACTGGAGCATATATTTAGGCAATCCCGAAAGAACAAATGCTTTCGGAAAGCATCCAACTCCTTTTTTAAAATTGAATTGGAGTATTATGGTTGGTCCTTCTTCAAGATTTTATATTCAACCAGCAGAAACAGCATTAACTGTTCTATCTGATAAAGGAAATCTATATTTACTAAATTTTACAAAGGCACAACTTATAAGAAAATATGTTTTAAATATAAATGCAGTTCCACCAGTTACAGATGGAAAAATAATGTACATCAATTCAGCAACAGGTCAAACTGCAGTTGATTTTGAAAAAAACGAGCCATTATGGGATTTCAGAACAAAAAGTATGTTCTTAACTCCTCCTAATATAACTGAAAAATCTATAATGACTATTTCATATGATGGTTTTATGGTACAAGTAAATCCAGCAAATGGAAAACCGATATCAATGGAGAGCTTAAAAGGAAAGGTAATGGCTCCAGTCATATTTGACAACAAAAGGCTATATATTCCAACATTATCTCATGGACTTCTTGCAGTAAATAGGGAAACAAGAATTGTAGAATGGGAAGTAAAAGCATCTTCATTTACATCTCCAGTAGCTCTATCAAAAGGAAATGTATATGCAGGCGATGGAGCAGGTAATGTATATTGTGTTGAAGCATATAGCGGAAGAGTTCTCTGGACATCGACAATAAAGGGAGCTATAGTCCATGGACCTGTAATCTCCGAAAACATGGCAATATCATCAACTGCAATGGGTCAAATAGTTGCAATGAACAAAGACACAGGAGAAACAATGTGGAAAATAGATTTTGCTACAAAATCAAATCCAGTATTTTGTGTTTCAGATAAATACCTATTTTTGACATCTCCTGAACAAACGATTTTAACTGCTAATACTGAAAATGGAACAATATATAGACAAATAAAATTAAAAGGAAAAGCAAATAGTATTCCTTTAGTCTACAAAGGAAGATTATATTGCAGTAGTGATGAAGGGGAAATATATTCATTTACCCCTAAAGAGGATTAATTGACAGAAAATTTTGAGGTTGTGAAAAAAGTAAATAGAATAAAGGTCATTGCGAGGCTTTAGCCGTGGCAATCTCAACCACTTTTTTATTAACTAACATAATTAGTTAATTTACAAAAATTATATAAAAAATACTTTTTTTCACAGCCCTAAACAATAGGAGGAAAAATGACAAAAAAAATATTATTTCTCGTTTTACTTTTTGTAATAACTGCAATAATACCTTCTTATGCCCAAATATACTATAAGAAAAATCAGCCACAAAACAGATCACAATATAATACACAGTATGGAAGTCGTTACTATAATCAATATAACAACCAATATAACAACCAGTATAACAATCAGTATAACAATCAGTATAACAATCAGTATAACAATCAATATAACAATCAATATAATTACAATAGGCAATATAATAATCAATACCAACAAAATGACAGCAATATTGAAATGCAGATGAATTACCAAGACCAAATGATGATCAATCAAATGGCGGCAACTCATCCAGTTGACAATAGATATGATCAATTTTTAAGTATAATATCTAATAAATTCAACAATGTAGGAAGGTATGTTTTTACAAATTATGATTCAAAAGATTCTCGCTATGTAGTAATGCCAGGAGTATTTGGATATAATGCAGTATCATTTCATAAATCTATAGTAATTGATTCATTACTTATGGAAGTAGATAAAAGGCTTGCAATGGGAATGGCATATTATGGAAAAATAGATACACCCTACACAAGGCAATTAGGACAGAGAACTATACAGCTATGGCAACAAATAAATAATGGAACATTACGCATAAATACCCAAAATCAATACAATATTTTTGATTTACCAGAAATTCCAGGACGATTAAACCCAAATCAACAAAAATTAGCAGAATTATATTTTGAACACATTGTTGCTGCGGTTTTAGCTCATGAGGGCTCTCATATTTTCCTCGAACATACAAAGAAAAAAATGTTAACTCAACAAAAACTTTGGCAACAAGGTCAAGGAAATATGAACCAAATACAACAATATATGAATGTTAATTTCACAAAAGAAAAAGAATATGAAGCCGATTTATATGGATTAAAACTTTTAAAACGAGCTGGTTATTCAAGAGAAGGAATGGTTGCTTGGTTTAGGTTTGCAGATATACTTGAATCAATATCTGGAACATTATATCAAGCAAATAGAGACCACCCAACAGGTGCAGAAAGAATAGAACAAGTAAATAGGACTTGGAATTCATTATAAAAGTGAAATTTTTAAACATATACAAAATGGGGTGTGAAAAAAGTCAATATTTTTTTCACAGCCCCATTTTTATTTGTTATTTTCCTTTACTTAAAGTATTTCTTGCTAAAAATTGGTGAAAGTATAAAATTATTATTTTGCCTTCTTTAAATAAAGAAAAACAAATTTAAAGGATTTTTTGAAAGAATAAGTGTAATAATTAAAAGGTTAATAAAAGAATAAAATATTATGAGGCTGTGAAAAAAGTTTTTTCATATAATTTTCATAAATTAACTCGTTTTGTTAGTTAATAAAAAATAGTTGAGATTGCCACGCCTAAAAGCCTCGGCAATGACATCTATTCTATTTATTTTTTTCACAGACCCCTTGAAAGAATATATTATGGATAAGTTAGAAAATTTATTTGAAAATTGTTTAAAACCTGGACGGTATATAGGAAGTGAATATAATTCTGTACACAGAGATTGGGATAAATCTGAGCTGAAAGTTGTACTTGCATTTCCAGACACATATGAAATAGGACAATCAGGTCTTGGACTAAAAATAATTGCAGAAGCACTTTTAAAAAATGAATCATATCTGGTAGAAAGAGTTTTTGCCCCTTGGATCGATCTTGAAGAAAAATTGAGAGAGGAAAAAATAAGTCTTTTTTCGCTTGAATCGAGAAAGCCAATTAAAGAATTTGACTTACTCGGAATCACTCTCCCCTATGAGATGTGCTACACTAATATTTTGTCGATTTTATCTCTTTCAGATATTCCTTTTTTGTCATCAGAAAGAGGCGAAGGATATCCAATAATAATTGGAGGCGGAGCCTGCACATTTAATCCTGAACCTGTTGCAGATTTTTTTGATATATTACTTCTTGGAGATGGTGAAGAATCTGTTGTTGAAGTAGCCAATCTATTGAGAGATTGCAAAAAAACAAAAAAATCAAAAGCTGAATTTTTACAAGAGGCTTCAAAAATTCAAGGTGCTTATGTTCCCTCATTTTATGAGCCAATTTATGCAGAAGATGGTTCTTTTGTTGAATTAAAAAAGACAGTTGAATATGCCCCTGATTTCATTGAAAAAAGAACATTGAAATCACTTGATGATGCTGTTTTTCCTGTAAATCCTCCTGTCCCATTTACAGAAACAATACATGACAGAATTATGCTTGAAATTGCAAGAGGCTGTACGAGAGGCTGTAG
This sequence comes from uncultured bacterium, assembly GCA_902791745.1. Taxonomy (GTDB): domain Bacteria; phylum Vulcanimicrobiota; class CADAWZ01; order CADAWZ01; family CADAWZ01; genus CADAWZ01. The sequence continues at coordinate 8,757 of CADAWZ010000014.1, read as the reverse complement.
ATTCTGTCAAGCAAGTATGTATTACAGACCTGTCAGAGAGCGTAGCAAAGAAAAAATTCTTGAACTTCTCGAAAAATCAATAAATGCAACTGGTTATGAAGAAGTTTCTCTAAGTTCTCTTTCCTGCACAGACCATTCAATGATAGCTGAGCTAATTTCCGAGATTCAGACTAAATATGAAGAAAAGTATGTTGAATTATCATTGCCAAGCATAAGAACAGATGCTTTTTCTGTCAATTTGGCAAAACTTGTTCAAAAATTTAGAAGAACTTCTTTAACATTTGCCCCTGAAGTTGGAACAGAGAAAATGAGAAATGTTGTTAATAAGGGAAGCAGTGAAGATGATGTCATAGAAATAGCTAAAGAATGCAAAAAAGCAGGTTGGAATTCTCTAAAATTATACTTCTTGACAGGACTTCCTTTTGAAGAAGAATCAGATATTGACGGAATTATAGATTTAATTTGGAAAGTTTTAAAAAGTTCAGGCTTGAAATTGACAATTTCATTTTCTTCATTTGTTCCAAAGCCTCAAACACCTTTCCAATGGGCAAAATTTGTTTCAATTCCTGAAACTGTCGAGAGACAAGCAAAATTAAAAAGAAAATTAAAACATGGAAAAATAACTATGAAATTCCATGTTCCTGAATTGAGTTTCTTAGAAGCAGTATTTGCAAAAGGTGATAGAAGACTATCAAAAGTTTTAGTTGAAGCATATAAAAATGGCTGTAAATTTGATGGCTGGACAGATTGTTTTAAATTCGACAAATGGATGGAAAGTTTTGCAAATTGTTCTATTGATCCTAATTTCTACACAAAAGAAGCTTCATTAAATGACAGATTGCCTTGGGAACATTTGATGTCAAAGACTTTTTCAAATTTCTTGAAAACAGAATTTGTAAAAGCATCCCAACAGATAGTAACTCCTGACTGCAGATTTTCTTGCAATGGTTGTGGAGTTTGTAAAGACGGAGTTAATCCTGTTATAGGTCATTCTTCTATAGATCTCAAAAATTTTGAATACAAAGATGAAAAAGACCATTCTGAACTTGAATGTAGCGGTGATTCCATACAAAAATTTAGGATAAAATATAAAAAAGGTAAAGAATCTCGATTGACTTCCCATCTTGATATGTTAAGAGCTTTCCAAAGAATAATAAGAAGAGCTAATTTACCTGTAGCCTACACAAGGGGTTTTCACCCTCGAATGAAACTTGTACCAGGTCATGCTATTGGGCTTGGAGCTATGAGTAATTCTGAATGGATGGATTTAGACCTAAGAGAAAAAATGACTGTTTCAGATGTTTTTGAAAAACTCACAAAAGTAACTTGCCCAGGTATTGAAATATTGGAAATAAGAGAAGTTCCACTAAAAATAAAAGCAGTAACAGAAATAGCCAATGGAGCTATTTGGAATATCTATTTTGAAAAGGAATTTGAATCTGAAAAAGCAAAATCTTTCTGTAAAAGTATTTTAAATAGTTCTGAAATAAAGATTACGAGAAAAGATAAAGAAATTGATATAAGAACTTTTATATCTGATTTATATTTTGATGAAAAAGAAAAAAATATGTTTGTTCTCGATTCTTTTATTTCACATCAAGGAACAGTAAGACCATCAGAAATAGCTAAACTAATTATTGAAAAATTTGGTCAATGTGATTATTATTCAGTAAAAGATGCTGTTTATTGTTTGAGGGATAATAAAAAAATAGAGCCGTGGGGATAATATAGATTTATTATGTATAAAGAAATTCTTATAAATATTGATGAAAGTGAAAATAGAGTTGCTGTACTTGAAGACGGAAAACTCATGGAATTGTATATCTCTCGTGAAGATAGACTTATAGGAAGTATATATAAAGGAAAAGTTGCCAATATTTTGCCAGGAATGCAAGCAGCATTTGTTGATATTGGCCTTGAACGAAATGCTTTTTTGTGTATAGATGATGCCTCTGCTATTTTAGGAGAAGATGTTCCTAATGATTTTAAAACGATGTCTATAAAAGATCTCGTAAAACTAAACCAAGAGACTATGGTACAAGTTACAAAGGAATCTTGGGGAATGAAGGGGGCAAGAGTTACAACTCATATAACATTGCCTGGTAGATATCTCGTTTTCCTTCCTATGGCACAATATGTCGGTATTTCTCGTAGAATCGAAGATGAAACAGAAAGAGAAAGGCTTCGCAGGATTGCAGAAGAAATAAAAGGCGACAATTATGGAATTATAGTAAGAACCGCAGCAGATGGCAAAACAAAAGAAGAACTCGAGAAAGATTTTAAGTATTTGACAAAATTGTGGAATAGAATAAATAAAGATTCAAGTAAGAAAAAAGCTCCATTTTTGATCCATCAAGAATTGACTCTTGTTTCAAAAATAGTAAGAGACCTTTTTACAAATGAAGTAGACAAACTTATAATTGATTCAAAATCTGATTATGACAAAGTTCTCGATCTTCTTGACATAAGTTCTCCAGAATTAAAAAAGAATGTTGTTTTATATACAGAACAAAAAAATTTATTTGAAAAATACAACCTTGAAGCAGAAATTGAAAAAGCACTAAGACGAAGAGTTTGGCTTGATTCAGGAGGCTTTCTTATAATAGACAAAACAGAGGCATTAACTGTAATAGATGTAAATACTGGAAAATATGTTGGCAAAAACAGTCTCAGTGATACTATTTTAAAAATCAATTTAGAAGCTGTTCCTGAAATAGCACGACAACTTCGACTTAGAGATATTGGTGGAGTAATAATAATTGATTTTATAGATATGGAATCAGAAGAGGAAAAAGAACAATTACTTTCATATCTTCAAGAAGAATTAAAAAAAGACCACACAAAAACTCATCTTGTAGGAATGACTGAATTAGGACTTGTTCAAATTACAAGAAAAAGAGTAAATAAAGATTTAGATGAATATTTGCGAGTTTCATGTCCGTATTGTAATGGAAGAGGCAGAATTTACTCAATTACTTCTATGAGACTAAAATGTGAAAGAGAAATCAAAAAAATAGCAACAGAAACTAATTTTGAAACTATTATTTTAGAAACACATCCAAAACTTGCTGTAGAAATTTTAGGATTTGAAGGCGAAGGAATAGAGAGACTTGAAAAAATAACAGGCAAAAAAATAATATTAAAAGCAAATTTAGACCTTCACCTTGAAAAAATAAAGATAGAAGGAATAAATGAAAAACAAGTAAATAAATATTTGCCTTCGATTCAGATTGGTGAAAATGTAAATATTGATATACTGGATGTCTTTGGAATCAATGTTACAGACGGATTGGGAGTTTATGGAAAAACTTTAGTCGATATAAAAGGAGCAGGTAACAGAGTAGGAGAAAATTTAAGTGTTTATATAACTTCTGTTTCAAATAATATATTGACTGCTGTAATAAAAGATTAATAATCGAATTTTTTAAAAGAGTGTGCAAAAAAGTTCTACACACTCTTTTTTTTTGCTATGTTCTAACTTGTTGTGATAGTTGATTTTTAAAAAATAAATAAATATTTGCCATAAACTATCCAAATATATGCCTGTATACTGCCACTTTGTCATTGCGAGGCTTTATTATTTGTTTTTTAAAAAATAAATAATCTATTTAAATAGGAATAGCAAAAATTTTTTAAAAAATTTTGTTTTTCCTATTTACATTTTAAAATCCTTATGTTATAATTTTCCCTACAGAATCTACCTTCGCAAAAAATGATTAATATTTTTCAGATTCTTAATATTTCACCGCAAGAGTTTGAAAATAAAATATTTAATCACAGATTCTTATTTGGAGGATATTTTACTATAATGGCAGAGTCAAAACAAAATATTATTGAACAATATAGAATTCATGAAACTGATACAGGTTCTTCAGATGTACAGATTGCTCTTCTCACAAACCGTATCAACTATTTGACAGAACATCTCAAAATTCACAAAAAAGATCACCATTCTCGCAGAGGACTTTTGATGATGGTCGGTCACAGAAGAAGACTTCTCAACTACATCAAGAGCAAAGATATTGAACATTATCGTGACATAATCAAAAAACTTGGTATCAGACGTTAGTATAAAAAGTGGATGTAAATATTTTTTCACATCCACTTTTTTTTTATTTTGAGATAATATATTTTCTCGTTTTCCATCTATTGCTCAAAAAGTAGACAAGACCTATAAAAAACGGTGTAAATCCTGCAACTGCATCTCCCCACAAATAACCAAGCCAACCCCAATTTAAAACCTTTCCAAACAAAATAGCAAAACCAATTCTATTTATAATTCCGTCCAAAATTGCAACAGCAAAATTTAATTTAAAATTACCTGTTCCGTCAATCAATCCGTTACTTGGAGAACGAAGGGCAGAAGCCAAGAAAAGAGCAATAAACAGAGGTAACATTTGGAAACAAGCCCCTATAACTTCTGTATCAGATGTAAAAATGCCAAATATAAATTTTGGGAAAGAGATAATCAATGTTATCAAAATTAAATCTGCTGTAAAAGTTATTGAAAATGCTGTCAATATAATTTTTGGAACTCGATCATATTTTTCAGCCCCTATATTCTGACCAACCATTGTACTACTTGAAACATTTACAGCATTTGCAATCAAATTTGCAAGTGTATTTAATTTTGCTTCTATTCCACTTGCACCTGAAGCAATAATTCCATAATAATTGACAGAAGAATTTACAAACAATTTCGAAAGATGAATCGAGGCACTTTTTATCGCCATAGGAATACCAAGTTTTAACAGAAGTCCAATAATTTCTTTATCAAATAAAAGATGTTCTGCTTTGAGTTCAATATTTAATTCTTTCTGTTTTTTAAATAAAAATATAATTCCCCAAATAAAACTGATTCCCTGACTTATAACAGTTGCAAGTCCAGCACCAAAAACTGACCACTTAAAAAAAACTATAAAAAGTACATCTAAAATAACATTAACAATAGCAGCAGTTGCGACAAAAATAAATGGATCTTTTGAATCCCCTATTCCACGCAAAACAGCAGAAACAACATTATAACCATAAATAAAAAATATTCCAAAAATAGAGATAATGACATAATCAAGTGTCATATCCCAAGCCTCTTTTGGAGTATTCATCAATGACAAAAAATAAGGGCATAAAAAATAACAAACTAAAGTTAGAATAAGTGAAATTCCAAGCAAAAACGAAAATAGATTTCCAATTATTCTGCCCAATTTCTCTCTATGTCCTGCTCCAACATGTTGTGCAACTATGATCTGACCTGCACTTGAAAATCCCATAGCAAGAAATGTCAAAAAATGTGCAATATCTCCACCTATGGCAATAGCAGAAAGTCCAACTTTGCCTATAACATTGCCAATAATGGCCATATCAACAATATTATAGACAGCCTGTAACATATTTGACAAAAAAAGAGGGGTAGCAAATTCAAACATCTGTTTTGAAATGCTTCCCTTTGTAAAATCCATTGTCCGTGCCATAAATAACCCTCAAAATTATATCATAAATCTTAATTTTTTATTATAACACATTTTTTTAGAAAAAAAATAAAAAATGTTAAAAATTTCACAAGAGGAACAAGAATTTTATCTTTCAAAATACAAGCAAATACACCTTAAACAACAAGGAATCAAATTAATAAAAAAAGCGTGCGGAGAATGATGATTTTCTTCACACGCTATTTATATTTTACAATTAATTTACTTTGCAAAAAAATAAACTGCAAAAATTATAGCTGTTCCAATCAAACAACTGCCAAGAACATATAAGAATGCAATCAAATAATGTCCATTTGACAATAAATTAGATGTTTCTAAAGCAAAAGTTGAAAAAGTTGTAAATCCACCACAAATTCCAACTTTTAGCAATAAAATCAACTGTGGATTTACTGTTTGCTTTGATGTCCAAACAGATATAATTCCAATCAAAATACAGCCAATTATGTTTATTACAAAAGTTTTAATAGGAAAAATACAAACTTCACTAACTTGTATAAGCCCAATTAAATACCTAAGAACAGAACCAATAAATCCACCTAAACCAACTGCTAAAATATTTGCCATTTTATCTTATAAAATGAGTTGGAATCCATTCTTCTTTTTCAGGAAGTCCAAATTTTTCTTTACCCAATGCAATACTCTTCATCAAAAATGACATATTTTTTGCAAGTGTTCTCATTGTTTGCAAACCTTCACCATCTTGTAAAGCTTCCCCTTGTTCTCTTCCATGTACAGAATTCCAATATTGACTTGAAGCAACAGGCATTCCGCAAATAGTGAAATATTTGTTTAATTCATCAAAAGTAGCTGAGCAACCACCTCTTCTTGAAACAACAACGCTTGCTCCAACTTTCATTGTTTTATCAAAACTTGTACTAAAGAAAAGCCTATCCAAAAAAGCGATCAATGTTGCATTTGCTGAGGCATAATAAACAGGACTTGCAACAACAAGACCATCTGCATTTTTAAATTTTTCTGCTGTTTCATTTACAATGTCATCAAAAACACATTTCCCATTTTTATAACAAGAACCACAGGCAATACAACCTCTTATATCTTTATTTCCTACATGAACATAATCAATCTCTATGCCTTCAGAAGCAAAAATCTTTTTCATCTCCTCAAGAGCTATTGCAGTATTTCCTTTTGCATGTGGTGAACCATTTACGATTAAAACTTTCATATTTTCCCTCCTATTTATATTTTGGCTCAGTAATTACTCCCATAAATACAGGTATATTTGAAACATCATCTGACAAAACAAAAAAGAACGGTCTATCTACATACATATTTTTAATTATTTCTTGAAAACCTGGTGCACAACCTGTTCCTCTTATTATAGCAGTTACAGCAGCGGCTTCTGTTCCTGATTCATTTACATCAATATATGTTTTATGAATTATTTCTGAAACAGAAAAATCTTTATATATTCCAGCAAAATCAGCTTTACTATCAAATGCTGATTTCATACCAAGGTCTTTTACTGTTTTAGATATTTCAAAACTACATTCTGTTTTAAATTTTGGCAAATGCAAATTTACTTTTGTTGTTCTTAGATTATTAGAAGCATTTAAAAATTCTTCTTGTGAAAAATCTTTTACAAAATTATCAATAGAACTATTTTCACTTGGCAAAAAAACATACATTGAGATTTTATTTCCCTTGTAAGGAAGTCTAACAGCTTGATATTTGTCATTTTCATAATATCTCATATATTCGGATTTAAACATCATCGGAACTTTTATTTTTTTGTTCTTTGCAGTAGTAAAATCTTGATCATGTGTATAATTTTTGTCAAATTTGTCTACCCAAGTGCCATTAAAATATATCGCATTAATTAAAGCCGTATCTATTTTTGCTCCATCTCCCACAATTTTATTTATTTTTTTGTGAGTTTTATCTGAAACCCACTTATTTATCAAACTTGGAGATGTAGTATTTTTAACCTCTGCATAAAAATAATTTTGACAATTGTCCACAAATGACTGCTTTATTTTAATATCTTTTTTAACCCAAAGTGAATTTGCTATTTCAATTACAACTGAATCAGTCGATTTTAAACTGTCCATTATTGATTTTGACTGTTCAGATTACACCCTCTGCCCCATTGTATAACATATCAAGAGCTAAATGTATGCTAAGTGGAGATATAACAGTATTATTTTTATTGTATTCTTTTGTAAGAATATTTTTGCCAAAATATGTAACTGAATTTGAAAAATTCTCATCTACTTTTGAGCTCTCTTCTGCACCTAAAAAAGAAATAGAAAGCAAACTAAAAGATAAAATCAAAAACAAAAATAAAACTTTCTTCATCTTTTTCTCCCCTTATTTATATTCAGGTTTTGTAATTACTCCCATAAATACAGGTATATTTGAATCATTGTCCGACAAAACAAAAAAGAATGGTCTATCAACTCTCATACATTTTGGTTTAACTTCTTCTTCAAATGGTACTGCTGTACAATTCATCATTACAGCTGTTACAGCAGCTGCTTCTGTTCCTGATTCATTTACATCAATATATGTTTTATGAATTATTTCAGAAATACAAAGTTTTTCTGCTATTCCATTAAAATTTGCTCTACCGTCAAATGCAGATTTCATTCCAAGTTTTTTAACAGTTTCTGATAATTCAAAACTACATTCTGTTTTAAATTTAGGTAAATATAGTTCCAAGTTTGTCCTACTTAAATTTTTAGAAAAATTCAAAAATTCATCTTGTGAAAAATCTTTTACAAAATCATCAATAGATTTCTTTTCATTTGGAAGGAAAACAAACATTGACATTTTATTTCCCTTGTAATCCAATCTGACAGCCTGATATTTTTTATTTTCATAATATGGCATATCATCACATTTGTACATTGTAGGAACTTTTATTTTTTGTTTATCTAAAGTTGTAAAATCTCGATCTTGTGTACTATCTTTGTTAAATTTATCAACCCAATTTCCATTAAAATATATAGCATTGATCAATGCAGTATCTATATTTACACCTTCATTTACAATTTTGTTTATTTTTTTGTGAGTTTTGTCTGAAACCCATTTATTCATCAATTTTGGTTCGGTATTATTTTTAACTTCAGCATAAAAATAGTTTTTGCTGTTATCTATAAATGATTTTTTTATTTTAAAACCTTTCTTAGCCCAAAGTGAATTCGCAATTTCAAGTGTCATAGAATCATTCGATTTTAAATTATCCATTATTGCTTTAGACTGTTCAGAGATACTTTTTTTATCCATATTTGAAGCATAGCCAAGTGTT
>CADAWZ010000013.1 GCA_902791745.1 uncultured bacterium | reverse complement strand
GAAAAATTTATATCTTTATTGTAATTGTTTAATACCTGTTTGAAAATGTAAAAAATGACAATAAAATCCAGTTCATTTTGAACTGGATAGAATACTGTACTAAATTTACACATTTTCAATGAGATAAGAAATCACTTTATGGGCTATGAACATTCCAAAAACTGTCGGAACAATCATACAACTTGCCTGAGTACCTCTTGTCCTTCCTCTTTCTGAAATTTCATTTTCTTGTGGAGGAATTGGCTTTACTGGCTGTTCTGTTGAATATACAGTCTTTATTTTGTTTGTTCTTATGTTATGCTTTCTCAAAATACTTCTTATTCGAGTAGCAAGCCCGCAATTTACAACATCATCAAGTTTTCCATATTTGACTTTTGATGGATCTAGTCTTCCACCTGCTCCCATTGATGAAATAAATTTTCTTTTTGAGTGATAAAGTCTTTCTATTGTTGCTATTTTAGGATTTAAGCTGTCTACTGCATCAACACAAAAATCAGGAGCGTAAGATTCTATTAAATCGTCATATGCTTGTGCATCCATAAACTGATTATAAGTTAGGATATTAGCTTCTTTATTGAAGGATAATATCCTATTTTTCATTACTTCTGTTTTAGGTTTACCAATATCTCTGCCATCTGCTATTGAAAGTCTATTCATATTGCTTTCCCTTACAACATCAAAATCAACCAATAATAGATTCGATATTCCAAATCGAGCAATGGCATCACAAGTTGGACCACCAACACCACCCAATCCAAAAATAGCAACTTTTTTATTTTTTATCTTGTAAAAAATATCTTCTCCAATTAGAAGTTTTACTCGGTCAAACGATTCCATTTATATTTCCTGTAAATATATTCTTCCATCAAGACAACTCTGTCTAACTACTATTTTTTCAAATCCATTTGCATATCTTATAAAAGATTTCATTTGCTCTGGAGGAACATTTACATAATAAGAATTTTTACTTGGACCAGCTCCAGCTATATATTTTTTTAGTTCTTCTATATTGTTTTCAATAGCTTTCATGCTATCATCAGCGATACATATTTTATTTCTATTGAATGCAATTTCTGGTAGTGTAAATGTGTCATTTGCATGTTTTGCCATATACATTGGATAATCTTTGGCTTCGCATGCTTTTACATAATACATAAATAGATATTGCCAATTTCCATTATCCATAACAAATACAACTTCTTCACCTGTTGCTTCATTTTTTACTTTTATGTTTACAAAAGCTGATTCTGTAGAAAATTCGCTAAATCTTGCCAATAATGTCTGCTCCATTTTATTCTCCTTTTTTATTTGTTTTTCTTGTTTAGCTTCGCATGGTAAATATGTAATTAAACAAATAATAACTAAACTAAGGCTTACAAGTGATAAAATTTTTTTTAGCATTTAAAAATCCTCCTAAAAAATTTACATTTTTTCCATAATGTTTACAAATTTTATTCAATAATTTTAATTTATATTCTTTATTATTAAGTTAATTTCTTTTAAATATGGAGAACATATGAGATATTTAGCTTTATCTATAATTTCCTTTATTTTTGGAGTTTCTTTTATAATAGTAGAAAATAAATTTCTTTTATTCTTTGCTTTTTTATTCTTATCTATTTTTATATTGATAAAAAAAGATAATGAACGCATTTTAAATAAATTATTATGTCTTTTCTTTTTTCTTTTTGGAATTTTTCATTCAAATTGTTTTTGTAATGATGTTGAGTATTTGAAGAAATCAATCTCTTTTTATATAGGCAATAAAATAAAAATTTATGGAAAAGCTAAGTCTTTCTATATCTCTGATAGAACTGTAAAAATTATATTTGAAGCTGAAAAAATTAAAGTAAAAAATAAAAAAATTTTACTTAGAAGAAAAGTTAGATTATTAACTTTTTTTTTAAAGAAAGATTTTGATTTTCAAAATTTATATGATTATGGTTATAATTTTGAAATTGAAGGTATTTTATCAAAAATTGATTCTCCTAAAAACCCGCTTGTATTTTCTTATTCAGAAAGTCTTGCAAATAGTGGTATTTTTTTTAAGATTGAGAAGCCCAAAATATTAAAAAAATATGTTAAAAAATCTTTTTCTATTTCAAATTTTGCTATTTATTTAAAAAGTAAAATTTTTTTTTATATAAATAAAAATCATTCTGATTTGACAAAACCTATTATAATGGGAATTCTCTTTGGTGATAAATCACTTTTTACAGAAGAGCACAGATTAATTTTTGAAAAGACAGGAACTCTGCATATATTGGCTGCTTCTGGCTTTCACATTTCAGTAATTACACTTTCTTTTTTATTTATTTTAAAAAGGTTTAAGGCATCTTCTATAATATCTTTTTTTATTTTATTGCCTGTATTATTACTTTATATGAACATGGCAGGGGAGTCCCCAAGTATTTTGAGAGCAGGAATTATGGCTTTACTTTCTTTGATTTCTGTTTCTTTAAATAGGGAGTATGATCTTATATCTTCTCTTTGTTTTGCCATAGGATTTTTAATTTTTATAAATCCTTTTCATTTGTTAAATTGTAGTTTTTTATTGAGTGCTTCTGCAATTTTAGGAATAATTTTTTATCTTCATTTTATAAATAAAATAGTTGTTCTCAATTTTAAATTTCCATTAAACAAAATTATTGAATTATGTTTTTTAAGTATTTCGATAGAATCTGTAACACTTCCAATTTCTGTTTTATTTTTTTGTCAATGGACTCCTTTTTCTTTTTTATCAAATATAATAGCAACTCCATTGGCATCTTTAATTTTATTTTTTGGATTTTTAGAACCAATTTTTAATATATTGAGTCCAATTAATGAATTTATTGTTTTTTTGATGATCAGTTTATTAAAATTTTTATCGTTATTTAAATTTTCTCAAATTTTTTTGTGTTCTCCGTCAATATATTTTGTCTTTTTATATTATACTATTTTTTTTATATGTTCGTATTTTGATTTTTTTACAAAAAAAATTAAAAATTATTTTCTATATATTCCTATTATTTTTATACTTTATTTTGTCTCTTATTCTCTCTTGATTCCATATTTTTTTAAACCTCCAAAATCTATGGAAGTCATATTTTTTAGTATTGGAAATGCTGATTCTTCTTTTATCATGACGCCAAATGGAAAGAAGATTTTAATAGATTGTGGAACATCGGGGATTAGAAAAGGTATTGATGTCGGAAAGAATGTTATAGCTCCATATCTTTTAAAAAGTGGAATAGATTCTATTGATTATGTATTTATAACTCATGAACATGAAGACCATTTAGGAGGTCTTTATTCTCTATCAAAAAGAGTGAAAATAAAAAAAGTTTTTGCTTCTAAATTTGTTGCAGGTAAATTTTTGGGTTTAGAAAAAGCGGATTCAATGATGTCAGGGGATATTTTAAATATATCTGATGATACTAAAATACAAGTTTTATCACCTTCAGATAATTATTTTTATAATGATGAAAATTCAAAATCTCTTGTGTTAAATATTGTTTATGGTCAAAATTCAATTTTATATTGTGCAGATATAGATATTGAAACTGAAAGAAAAATTTTAAATTCTTATGATGTTAAATGTGATGTTCTAAAAATTGCACATCATGGAAGTATAACTTCTTCCTCAGATGAATTTTTAAAAAATACAAATGCAAAAATCGCAATAATTTCATGTGATAGGGGAGATATTACTCATCCTGCTAAATCAGTTCTTGAAAGACTGAATAAATATGGAATCAAATATTATAAAACAGATGAATTAGGAGCTGTAAAATTAATACTCGATAAAAATGGTGGAATAGATTATATTAAATAAAAAAAGTAGCTGTGAAAAAACTATAGCAGATAAAACAAACTATTTTATTTTTTCACAGCCACTTTTAAAGAAAATCGTTTTTAGCTTCTATATGTTAAAGGTGATTCTATTTGCCATATTTTCCAATCTTGTCTATCTATATGTCTGCAAATTGTTATATAATCTGAGAACATACATTCTTTTTTATCACCTTTAAGACCTATTGTAACATCAATTTTTCCCCAAACTCTATATGTCAATATATCCATGTATGGATCTGGCATTACTCTTGTTGGCTTAATTGCATATATTTTTATACCTGAAATATTTGCTTGTAACTTAGCAAAAGATTCTTTTAGCATTTCTCCATCTATAACGGCATTTCTAAAGAATAAATCTTCATATATTTCTTTATTATTTTCTGTTTCACCTAATAGACATGAATAATGTTTAGAAACCAGATGTTTTACAACTCCAAGCATTGTTTCTTCAGAGAAATTTGGATTTCTCTTTTTTATCCAATCTATTTTTGGAGCTAAATTTGGTTGTATAATTGTATTGTCAAGAGTATCTTTCCTATCTATAATTTTTGTCCCTTGATATGAAGTTATAGGCTTGGTTTGGGCTCTGTCTGTTATAGTCAATATCCATCCATTTTTATCTTGTCCTGCAGGAGTAGCACATTTTGGACATTGTCCATCTTCATCTGGCATATCTTTACATCCACATTTTGGACATGTAGTCATGTCGTAGGTGTGTTGTGATGGAACTCCTCTAAATCTTTCAAGTGTCCAAGTTTCTTCTTCATAAGTTAGTAGTGTGGATGATTCTGATTTTGTTTCACCGATGCCTTTGAATTTTACTATAGCTTTATCTGTGCCTGTTGTATACCCTTTTATTTCCATTATCTCTGGAATTAATGGTTTGTATTTTGTAACTTTTATTGGGCTTTTTTCAAGTGTCATTAATATTGGTCCAGGAATTGAATAGGCAATACCTCCCCAATTATGAGTCAATCTTCCCTTTATAGAAGCTCTATATAATTTGTCAACTTGTTCTATAAAATCTGTTATAGAAAAGTTTGGATCTGCTTCTCTTACAACTGCAATTCCTTTTGTTATTGAGTTATCTGCCTCCAATATATCTTCAGGTAATTTGCCTTTCATTATATCGTTGTCATCTAAAAATTTTTCTTTTTTCACATAGACATCACTTATTATATTTTTTGCATCTACCAAGAAAAATATAATTGCAAATATAACTGAAAGAATCAAGCCTGCTTGAAATGGCCACCAAGTTGGATTGCTGAAGTCTGTATATATTTTTGTTACTGAACCTTCGGGGGTTACTACTCGTCCTGTCCATTTCCCTAATGCATATGCTGAGCTTGAAAAGTAAGTTATAAATAATAAAGTTGTCATAATTATTTTACTCACTTTTTCTTTTGATTTTAGAAATTTAAACATTTAAGTTTTCCCCCTAAAGATATTTAGTGATTAAATGAGTAGTAGTGAAATTGAAGCGAATTATATATCTGTTTTTCCCAAAGTGGCCAGTCATGTGGTCCTTCTGTTTTTTCGATTTCACAATAAAGACCTAAGTCTTTGATAAAACTTACAAATTTTTCACTTCCTGGTATATATTCTGGTTCCCAAGTTCCTACACCTATTCTAAATCTCATACCAAGTTGTTTTATGTAGTTTCTCTCTTCCCAAATTTTATTATATACTTCGTCTCCATATCCACCACTTAAAGCACCTATAGAAGAATATATTTCAGGTGTATTTATGCCCATATGTATAGCCCATGTGGCTCCCAATGAAAGACCTTCTATTCCTGTGTGTTTTCTCATTGATAAAGTTCTATATTCACAGTCAATATGTCCTTTTAAATCTTTTGATAAATAATCTGCAAATTCTTTTTTTCTGTTTATATCGAGTGCAGCATCATCTTTATCAGCAGAAACAACTATAAACTCTCTTATTTTGCCTTCTCTTATGAGATTGTCCATGTGTTGTTGAACATGTCCTTTTACAAACCAAGTTACTTCATAGTCCATTAAACCTGGTAGTAAATATAATACTGAATATCTCAAATCACTTGTATAATATGAATCTGGTAAATAGATACAATATCTTTTATTACATTGTAAAGCTGGGGAATAGAATTCTCTATGTAATACTGTTGACATTTTTCCTCCTTCTGAATTATAAGAAAAATTCTACAGCAATTTGTAAGATTACTGAGAAGAGTTTTTTATGATTCTTATTTATTTTAATTTTCTTTATTATTTTTTTTTGAATTATATTAGATTATATTTATAAAAAAAAAACTTGTCAATATTAATAATATATTTTATAATAATATTTTAATATTACTTTATTTTTTCAAAAATAATGAAAAGAGGATTACTTTTTATGAATTTTAATTTAAAGGATCTTTTTAATATTTTTAAAAGTCAGTTTTCAATAAAAGATGTTGAAAATGAGTTTAACAACTCTGTAACTTTTGAATTTTTTGGAGATGAACCATCTGCACTTGCTGTAGCTGAAATATTGATGCCTGAAAATGAAGAGGTAAATATAAACCATTTTCCAACTTCTTCTTCTGAATGCTCAAGGATAACAAATTCTACTTTTTCTCTATTCTTTACAGATACTGCAATCATGGATATAGATGGAATAAGTAAAGTTTTGAGATCTATTCCTATAAATTTGCGAAAAAAAGTTATATTTTGTGTAAAAGGTGAAGCTGAACCTATACAGGTTGAAAATGTCAATTCGCTTTTTTCTAAAATGGCTATGAAAAAACCTATATGGTATAAAACAGAAAGTAATTTCTGTGAAAAATTGATAAAATATTTGGGTAGAAATGTTTTTTCAGCTGCAAGACTTTATCCAGGTTTGAGAGATTCTCTTTCAGATAGTTTGATTTTTAATATATCGAGAGATAATGCAGGAATTGCTCTTGTTTCTTCAATTCCTGCAGAAGCTCCTATTATTGGTCCTGTTGCTGGATTGTTTGCTGTTCCAGGTGAAACTGTTATTTTAACTGCTAATCAAATTAGACTTGCAATGAGAATAGCTGCAATATATGGTGCAGAAATTGATTTTTTTGCTCGAATGGCAGAACTTTGGCCTATTCTTGCAGGAGCATTCGGTTGGAAAACTTTTGCAAGAACAGTTTGTGGATTTATACCTGTTGCGGGACCAGCAATAAAGGCCTCAATAGCATTTGGAGGAAGTTATGTTGTCGGCACTGCTGCCAAAAAATATTATAGGGATAAAAAATTGTTGACTACGAAAGAATTAAAAGACATATATTCTTTTGCAAAGAGACAATTTTTTGATAAAATTTTACATTCTGATTTTATCAAAAAAATGTTTGGAAGAAGAAAAAAACATTAGAGGATATAAAATTGAGTAGTTTTAAAAAAATTTTTGCAGATAAAATTGGCAAGATTATGCTTATTTTTGTCATTTTATCTTTTATAATGTCTGTTTTTGTTACAATAAAAAGGCATGAGGTTGAAAAAGAAAATAAAACTGTTGAAATTACAGCTGATTATTCTGCATTATATGAGTTTGCACAATCACATAATCTTGATTTTTATGAAATGCTATCTGATTTTCAAGATAAAGGACTTTCTTCTGTTGCGTTTTCTGAAGACACTATAGAAACTTTAAATAGGAGTGGATTAATTCGTTATTTTAATGGGTTATCTGTAAAATCTGAGCTTTCAGTAGATGTTTTAAGTCATATTGGTAAAATAGAGCCAGAAGAAACTTATATTTTGGTCTATTCTGAAGATGTTTTAAGCCAGTTAAAGAAATTTTCTTTTTCATCTTTTACTGATTTAAAAGTTTTATTTGAGCCACAGGAAGTTTCTTTAGACGAACCTGCAGTCGTAAAAATATTTATGACAAGGTCTTCTGGTGATAATCTTGGAGTAGGTTTTTCTTTAAAAAAAATAAAAGAGTGTAAAAAACTTGGTTTGGGAATAGTTCTTCGACCTGGAAATAATCCAGACATGAATCCTGAATCTATAAAAAGATTCTTTTCTATTTTGAAGAACGAGTATTTTGCGGATAAAATTATTTTTGCTGGTTCTGACAATGATGTAACAGGTTTTCCTTCATATCTTGAGGATACAGTTTCTATTTTAAAAGAATTATCTCTTCCTTTTGGAATCATGGAAGCTCCAAATGTAAAAGCCATGCAAAAAGGTATTAAAACACTTGGTTTAAAAGCTCCTGAACTTGCTGTAAGAGTTATGACTATTGTTCCAGTTCAACAGAAAAAACTTTCTATTGAGAGTATGGCTGAAAAATATTCTCTTGGAGTTCGTGAAAGAAATATAAGATTAATATTTATAAGGCCACATACTGTTTTATATGGAAATTTAAATGCAGATGAAGTAAATATGGAATATATAACTGCTGTAAAAAATGCAGTTACTTCAAATGGAATGAATATTGGGAGTGCAAAACCTTTTCCAAAAACAAATTATCCAATTTTTTACGCTTTTGTTATCTCTTTAGGAATAGCTTCTTCACTTGTTTTGTGCTGTAGAAAAATTTTAAATAGACACAAATTTGATTATATAATATTGGGATTGTGGGCGATATTTTCTGTTATATGTTTGATTTCAGGAAAAATGCTTATTTATAGAAAATTATCTGCGTTTATGGCTGGAATAGTTTTTCCATTTATTGCTGTTACTTTTAATTTTGAGTTAATAAGAGATATTATAAATAAAAATGTAAAAGTAGGTATATCTTGGTTAAAATCTTCTTTTGTTCTTTTGACATCAGCATTAATAGCGTCTGTTGGTGGAATATTCCTTTCATCTTTATTAGCAGATACTGAATTTTATATTCAAGCAGATATGTTTAGAGGTATAAAAGTATTGATGGTATTTTGTCCAATTTTCGCAACACTTTTGTGGACATTGGATATAAAAAATCCATTAAAAGATATTTCAGATAAATTGAATTCTTTTGTAAAATATTCACATGCCCTTGCTGTTGGAATTTTAGGAGGAATTGGGGCATATTTTATTTTGAGAACAGGTAATGCATCTGAAAGTTCGGTTTCAAAAACAGAACTTTCATTGAGGTCAACACTTATGTCAATTATGGGAATAAGACCTCGTTTTAAGGAATTTATTCTTGGTTTTCCTTCTATAATGTGTTTTGGATTGCTCAGATATTTTAAATTAGAAAAATATTCTTGGATTTTGATTTTATGTATGTCAATAGGTATTGCAGACTTAACAGATACTTTTGCACATATACATACTCCAATTTTAATAACTCTTATAAGAGTTTTTAATGGAATGTTTTTGGGGTGGATTATAGGGTCTATTATATTATTTGTAGGATATGCGTTCTATTATTTTATTTTGAAAAAAAATAAAAATTGAGAAGGAATGATAAAAATAATATAAAAAGAAAAAAAAGTAATTTTATTGTTGTTGGAGTTTCTTTATTATGCGTATTTTTAGAAAATATTTATTTTTATTTTTATTTTTATTTGTTTTTTCTCCCGTTTTTGCAAATGTTTCTTTGCAAAAATCTTTAGATGATTTTGTAAAATTATCAGATGCAGTTAAAACATCGGATGCTTCTGTATATGTTTGTAATTCATCAGGAAAAACTCTTTATGAATATAATTCAAATATGCTTATGGCTCCAGCTTCTAATTTAAAGATTTTGACTACAGCTTCAGCTCTTCATTATTTGGGAAGTGATTATAGATATAAGACAAGTGTCTATGGAACACCTATTGATAAAGAAAGAGGAGTTATGGAGAGTTCACTCTATTTGGTAGGTTCTGGAGACCCTACTTTTAGAGAGCCATTTTTTGAAGATTCAATGGATATTTTGAAAGAATTTGCACAAACTCTTTCAGAAAAAGGTCTTAGAAGATTTACAGGAGATCTTATAGGAGATGATTCTGTTTTTGACCGTGAATTTGTAGGCTTGGGTTGGAAAAAATCTTACATGCTTGATGAATATGCTGCACAGTGTGCTGGACTTTCTTTGAATTCAAATTTGATTAGATTGACACTTGCAAATGGGATATCTTCATTTATTCCTGATTGTTCTATTATAAATATAAATGATAAAACAACATCTGGAACATATACAGAGATAAATATAGAGAGAACTCCTGAAACAAATGATGTAACAGTAAATGGTACAATAGCACCTTGGGAAGCAGGAGGAGCTACATTTACAATACATAATCCTTCGCTTTTTACAACAGATGCATTTGATAAAGTTTTAAAAAATCAAAATATATATATGACTGGAAATGTTAAACTTTTACCTGAAACAGATAAGAGATATAAATATTCACAATTTATAGAACTTGCAAGTCATGAATCACCTGCAATGCTCGATATTTTGAAAGTTATGATGAAAGAAAGTGATAACTTACTTGCACAACATATTTTTAAAACAATAGGTGCTAAAGTTGCAGGTCATGGTACAAGAGAAAATTCTGAAAAAGCTATTCTTGATTTTCTAAAAGAAGCAGATGTCGATGTTGTGGGATTGAGTATGGCAGATGGTTGTGGGCTATCTGTTGAAAATAGAATATCGACAAAGCAAATGGGAAAATTTTTGTCATATATGTTGACACAAAAGGAAAAAGATGATTTTATAAGTACATTTCCAAAATCAGGTGTTGATGGTACACTAAGATATAGAATGCAAAATCTTGATGTCAGAGCAAAGACAGGAACTATTAATGGCTGTTCTTCTTTATGCGGATATGTTAAGGCTACTAATGGTGAGATATATGTTTTTGCTGTTATAACAAATAATCATACAACAGGACCTTCAAAATATAAAGGTTTTGAGGATTCAATCGCTGAAATTATATCGAGAGTTAATTAATATTTAAGGGAGTTATTGTGAAAAAAATAATTTGGAAACCTGGAACAATGCTTTATCCTGTTCCAGTGGTCATGGTTACTTGTGGTACTCTTGAAAATGCAAATATAATAACTGTTGCTTGGACAGGAACTGTAAATTCAGAGCCTCCTATGACTTCGATTTCAATCAGAAAAGATCGATTTTCACATGATCTAATAGCAAAAGAAGGTTGTTTTACTATAAATCTTGTAGATGAGAAACTTTGCAAAAAGGCTGATTTTTGTGGTGTAAAGAGTGGAAGAGACATTGATAAAATTTCAGAATTGGACATTGATTTAACTCCTGCTTCTGCTGTTTCATCTCCTCTAATATCTTCTTCACCTGTAAATATAGAGTGTGTTGTTGAAAGAATAATAGAACTTGGATCACATGATATGTTTATTGGTAGAGTTGTAGCTGTATCTGTTGGTGGAAAATATATAGATACAAATAATAAATTGTGTCTTGATAAAGCTAACTTAGTTGCTTATTCTCACGGTGAATATTTTCTTCTTGGCAAAAAAATAGGTCGTTTTGGATATTCAGTGAGAAAGAAAAATAAAAAATAAAAGAATGAAAGGGGATTTTTAAAATGGACGAAAACGAAATAAAAAATATGTATGGAAATGTTTCACTTCAAAGTGCACCTGTAGATCCTGAAAATCCAGATTTCAGCTCTCTTTTAGGAGCATTGGAAGAAGTTTATAATCAAAAACAACCTATGGAAGTTTTGGTTAAATACTATGATGTATTGAATGCAAGAAATGATGAACAGAGACATAATTTAGCAGTATATTTGGCACAAAATCCACCAAATGCTGATCAATTTAAAATATCTATGGCTACACTTGATATTATTGCAGTAATGCTTGCTGCTGTAAAGAAATATACAGAAGAGCCTACTATTGAAAATATGGGCGAAGCTGTAAATCTTTTACTTATTTCGATGGATAAAGTAAATAAAGTACAAGAATTTTTGAATAGTGTAGCAGAGTAATAGTAAAGTTATAAGTAGATTTTGAGGTTGTTATGGAGTATAATTTTTCAGAAATAGAAGCTAAATGGCAAAAATATTGGGATGAGACAAAGATTTTTCAGACAAAAGAAGAGGCACTAAAGAAATTTTATCTCTTGGTTATGTTTGCATATCCATCAGGTGATATTCACATGGGGCATTTTAGAAATTATTCTGTAGCTGATGTTTATGGAAGAAAGAAAATGATGGAAGGGTACGATCTTTTATTCCCATTTGGTTGGGATGCGTTTGGACTTCCAGCAGAAGGTGCTGCTATTAAGGCAGGTATCGATCCTGAACATTGGACACTTGGAAATATAGCTGTTTCTTCAAATACATTAAAACTTCTTGGTATTGCTTTTGATTGGTCAAGAGAGATAAGAACATGTATGCCTGATTACTATAAATGGACACAGTGGGTATTTCTTCAGCTCTTTAAATCTGGTCTTGCATATAGAAAAACTTCTCTTGCAAATTGGTGTCCAGTTTGTAAAACTGTACTTGCAAATGAGCAGGTTAGTGGTGGAGAATGTTGGAGATGTCATAATCAAGTTGAGAAAAAGGAAATGGAGCAGTGGTTTGTAAGAATCACTGATTATTCACAGCAACTTCTTGATGGACTTGATACTCTCGACGGTTGGCCAGAAAACATCAAAACAATGCAGAGAAATTGGATAGGAAGAAGTGAAGGAACAGAGATCGACTTTCAAATTGAAGGGACAGATAAAAAAGTAACAGTCTTCACTACTCGTCCTGATACTGTTTTTGGTGTAACATTCATGGCTATGGCTCCAGAACATCCACTTGCAAAAGAATTAGTTATTGGTACTAAATACGAAAAAGATGTCTTGGATTACATAAAGAAAAGTCAATTAAAAACCGATATAGATAGAACCTCTACTGTCAGAGAAAAAGACGGAGTTTTTACTGGGAGATATGTAATAAATCCACTTTCTGGTGAAAAGGCTCAGCTTTGGATAGGAGATTATGTTCTTGCTTCTTATGGAACTGGTGTTGTAATGGGAGTTCCTGCACATGATACAAGAGATTTTGCATTTGCAAAGAAATATGATGTTCCAATTAAAGTTGTCATAAATCCCAAAGATCACGAATTGAATCCTGAAGAAATGACAGATGCCTACACAGAAGAAGGTATTATGGTCAATTCAGGAGAGTTTAATGGTTTACCTTCTCCTGAGGGAATTATAAAAGTTTCTGAAGCTGTTGAAAAATTGGGAGTTGGCAAGAGAACTGTCAATTATAAGTTGAGAGATTGGCTTGTTTCAAGACAGAGATATTGGGGAGCTCCTGTACCTATTGTTCATTGTGAACATTGTGGTCTTGTTCCTGTTGATGAAAAAGACCTTCCTGTATTGCTTCCAAAGGGGGATATTGATTTTATTCCAAAGGGAAGATCTCCTCTTGCAGATTGTGAAGAATTTATGAACACAACATGTCCAAAATGTGGTAGACCTGCAAAGAGAGATGCTGATACACTTGATACTTTTGTTTGTTCGTCTTGGTATCACATCAGATATACAGATCCACATAATGACAAAATGCCTTTCACCAAGGAAAATGCCGATAAATGGTGTCCTGTGGATATGTACATAGGTGGAAGTGAACATGCTTGTATGCATTTGATTTATTTCCGTTTTGTACATAAATTCTTAAAAGATAAGGGCTTTTTGACATCAGATGAGCCTGCTTTGAGATTGTTCAATCATGGAATGGTTCTCGATTCAAAAGGAGAGATTATGTCCAAGTCAAAGGGAAATGTCGTTTCTCCTATAAAATTGATGAAAGAACATGGAGTTGATCCAACGAGATTGGCAATGTTCTTTGCTTCTCCTTCAGAAAAGGAAGTTCTTTGGAGTGATGCCTTTATTGTAGGTGTAAAGAGATTTACATCAAGATTTTTCAGTATTTGTTCAGAGAAAATAAAGAAAAATATAGGTAAAATTGATTTTTCTAAATTGACAGGTGAAGATAATAAATTCTATGTTTTGATAGAAAAAACTGTAAAGAAAGTTTCTGAAGATATAGATAAATTCCAGTACAATACCGCTATTTCATCACTTATGGCATTTTTAAATTCAGCTGAAAAATATTCAGGAAATGATGATTTGCTTTCTTATGCACTCAAAAAAGCCATAATGTTGATTGCTCCTCTTGCTCCTCATATGGCAGAAGAGCTTTGGAGTATTGCAGGTGAAAAAGAATCAATATTTAAAGCTCCTTGGCCAAGTTATGACAAAGAAGCAGTTGCTTCTGAATTGATAACAATGGTTATACAGATAAAGGGAAAAGTAAGAGGAAAAATAGAAGTTTCTCCTGATATTTCAGAAGATGAAGTAAAGAAATTAGCTCTTGAAAAAGTTAATATTTCTGCTGATGATGTCAAAAAGATTATTTTTGTAAAAGGAAGACTTGTAAATATACTTGTATAATTGAAAAAGAATATGAATCAATTTATTAATTCGGTTGTTAAATAATTTAAATAGCCAGTTTGTGCGGTATAAGATAGTGAATAACATTTAGGAGTATTAAAGAAAAAAAATAGAACTGTCTAAGTGAACATCTTATACCCCAAAATTGGTATATTAGAAAATAAAATTTAATTATTAAATTGCCAAGTTAATAGTTTCTATTTTTGAAACTAAATTGATTTATGTTTGAATAAAAATAGGGGGGAGACATGAAAAAAAATCTTTTCTTTTCTTTTTTGTTTTTATTTATTTGTATCTGTATTCCAATTTGTGCGTTTGCAGAAGATGAAGACATTGAAGAAGAAATCGGAAATAATGTAAGACTTGGACCAGTTACTGTAAGTGTTTTATCTATTTCTGATTATAAAGAAAAAGTAGGTCTTTTTCTTAAGCATTTAGATAGACAATATGATGGAGTTCCTCAAAATTATTATGCTGTAGAGCTTTTTGTTTTGAATACTTCAAGAGATAATTATGAGTATAGCCCTTATCAGTTTTCTATTATTGATTCTGAAGAGAATGAATATCAGTGGTGTATATCAACAAAGGAGCCTAAATTTGAAGGTAAAATATTAAAACCTGGTATGGCAGGAAGAGGTTTTCTTGTATTTGGAGTTCCTAAAACAGTAACTCCAACACATGTTGTTTTTGATCCAGGTTATGTTTATGATGGAAGAGCAAAATTTATGGTGAAAGATATTTCACCTGCTAAATAGAAGGAGTTTCGAAGGGAATGGCTGATGACATTGAAATCAAATCAATAGAAAAAGGATTTGGCAAAACTATTAAAATAAAAATAGCTAAGTGGAAAAATAATAATTATCTTGACATAAGAGAATATTATGATGATGAAAATGGGGAGCCTTGCCCCACTAAAAAGGGAGTAAGAGTCTCTTTTGATGTTCTTGATGAGATAATAGATGGTATAAATTTGGCAAAAGAGAAAGTTGCGGAAGAATAGTAGGTCATTCATTAAATGCCAAGAGAAAAACATTCTTTTAGATCGTACTCTGAAAATGTTAATATTTTGCTTACTACTGAAAGTTTAGTTTATCCATCTGTTATACATATAAAATCGGAAATCTTTGATTATCTTTTGGATAATCAAAAAGATTTAATTATAGATTGTTACTATCTAAAAACTATTGATTTTACAGGAATTAGATTTTTTGATGAGTTGTATAAATTTCAAAGAAGATTGGGATTTAATCTTGTTTTGTCAAGAATATCTTCTTCGGTTTTAGACATTTTTAAAAAAATAGATGTAGCAAATGAATTTGTTATATTTGATGCAAATGAAGATGCTGCAGATTTTTTGAGAAAACTTTCAGTTAAGTAACAGTCTTTGACTAAAATGTTAACAATTTTGTAATAATTTAGATCTTTAATTCATGTTAAAATTATAATTAAGAAAATTTGCATAAAAGTTATATTTGGAGGCTATTTTAAATATGAATGAAATTCGCAATTCAGGTATAAATAGTTATTCTTCAATGGGGCTTGGGCAGATTCAGCAGACACAGATTGCCCAACAATCTTCTTCAAATAGTGCAGCTTCTATGGGACAGATGCTTGACAAAACTCTTGGAGCTCCTGCTTCAGGTGGTTATTTAGCTCCAGAACAATCACTTTCACTTGATGCTGTTACATCAGGAACTGTTGGTGGTTATTTGGGTCTTGGAACTGAGGCTTCTGGCTCTCTTGATGCTCCTTCTGCTTCTAATATGATTGCCACGGCTCCACAAAATGGGGCTATTGGATTTGGTACAGTCCAAATTCCTCATATTCCAATGCCTGAAAAAGAACAGTGTATTGCACTTGTTCAAATTCCTCATATTCCTTTCCCAGAGAGAGAGGAAGGATTGGCATTGAATACAATACAGATTCCACATATCGCAATGCCTGAAGAAGTTGCTTTAAATACAGTACAGATTCCAAAGGAAAATTTAGAGCCAGGTAATGTTGCAGTTACTATTCCCCAAAATACAATGGGAGTCGCTTCTATGCTTCCTTCAGAAACACTCGGTGATTTTGCAGTTGCTGTAAATATAAATGAGGCTTCTTTGGGATTGGTTCCTGGTGAAAAACTCGACATTTCAAAACAGCAAGCAATAGCAGCTATTTCTGTTCCAAATAAATCAGAAGTTCCATCTGAAACATTAAATAATGAAGTAGCTGTTTCAAATATTCCTCTTGAAACTCTTGCCGCTTGGGATAAAGGTTCAGCTTCTGAAGTTTCAGAATCTGTTTTGGCTCTCAATGTTCCTGAAAAACTTTCAGGTCTTGCTGTTGCAAATAATGATAAACCATTTAATTCAAGAGCTATAGCTTCAGTTCCAGTTATTGAAGGTAAAAAAGAAGATTACCAAATGGCTTGGAATAATATAAGTGAAACTCTTGCTTCTTATGATCAGAGAAGTAATGCAACGGGATTTGTAAATCCAGATGTTTTGGCCCTTGATACAGAAAGTAAACCTGAAGCAATCGGTATTTTGAAAAAAGCCAATGAGGAAGTAGGATATAATACATTTACATCAAATGAAATGCTTGGTTTGATGAATTCATCTCCATATTCAGCTGCTATTTCTGTAAATGTTAATCCAACTTCTCAAGATTCGATCCTTCACCCAGAAAAAATGGTTGCTAAAATCATGTATGGTCATGCTAATTAGATTATAGAAAATAAATATAATTTTGTAGGGTTTAGGCATAATAGTTATTTTGTCTAAGCCCTATTTTATAGAATAGGAGTTTTTATGGCAGGAATTTTTTCTCCACAGATAGCTAAACTTGTTGACATTGGCAAATCGGTTGCTTTAGGAGATGAAGAAAGTATAGGAGAACTTGGTAGAGTAGCTGATGAATGTCTTGAGTATTTAAATAGTTTTGAAAATACATTTAAAGGAGTTATTCCTTTTCTAAAAGAGGAAACAGACGAGATAAAAGATTATATTCTTCAAGATTTTAGAGATTTGAAAAATTCCATAAATGACTTAAAAAACGTCATGAAAAAAGGAAGAATGATCGAATTGAATCCAATTATTTTTGATCTTGAGAGATTGGCTTTTAGATTTGCTGAGTCAATAAATTCTTTTTCAGCATTGACCGATAGAATAGAATCTCCAATTCCTGTTGCAAATTTGATAATAAAATTGTCATATAATATAACAGAACACAGAGCTTCAGCAGAAAATTTAAAAGTTTTACTTCCTCCACTTGCTGTTTTTGTTTCAAATACAGAAAAGAATATCAAATCTTTTAAAGTCATTCATCCTGCAGAAGTCAAAATTTATGAAACAGCAGATAAATTGATAAATGATTTAAAAAATGCTGTTGGAGCATTGAAACTTTTTATTGAGAAAGAAGATTATTCTTGTTTGATAGATGGAGTCAGGATTTTAAAATATGCTTCAACTTCTCTATATGTAGTTTTAAGACTTATGGATTCTGTTTCATCTGCTGAAAAAAAATATTCAAAAATAGCTGTTCTCGAAGAATATTGTAAATTATATGAACAATTTTTAAATGGAAAAGTTTCTGCAAAAAATTTGTATTCTGCCTTTTTAAATGTCGATGAACTTGCAAATATATATGTAAGGTCTGTTGATTTTATGAAAAAATCACATTATCGCCATTTCATAAAAAAACAACTTGATGAAACTTCTTCAAAAGTATCTGCTTTTAAAAGATTTTGGGATAGTACAAAAAATCAGATGTTTGATAAAATGAATCCTCGACAGTTGCCTATCTCTTCATTAAAAAGTATCTGTTCAGAATTTGAAGAAGCTGAAAAGTATACAGAAAAATTGTCTTTAGCTTTGAAAAATGAATTTGATAAGGTATCTAAAACTCCATATATGGAAGAGATAAAAGACATAATTGGAAGATATTTATCAGGCGTCGTTGTTTTAGAGTATTTTTCAACAAGACTTGAGGATTTTGCAATGAGGCATCAAGACCTTTTGTTCCAATTTAGAGAAAAATCCTATAATGACAGGACTGCAATGGAAGTTTATGAGCTTTTGGAATTGCAAAAAACAGGAATTGATGAACTTTTGATGTTCCTCGATGATTCAGATAAAGAACATCTTATAAGAGGATTTAGAGATGTTGAGTCATCATTGCCGAGACTTTTTGAAATTCAACAGGGTATTTCTCCTATGAAAAAATCTTCAAGATTGTTATGTCCAGGTTGTGGAAGAGAAGCACCTGTTGGAGAAAGACTTTGTCCATTTTGTGGGGCTGTTATTCCGAAAGGTATGTCAACTAACCTTTCAGGTTCTTCTTATGAGGAATTTTTTGAGGAACAGGCTTTGCCTGCAAGAGTTGAACTTTTGTTCACTGCATTTAATTCATTTAGGGTAGGGGAGATAAGCAAAAAAGATTTGCTTTCAGAGTTCTCTAAATATAAAAATCTTGTAAAGCAGGTTAGAAGAGAGTTCAGTGTTAAGTCAAATGAACTTTTCAATGGTGAGTATGCAGAAGAAGCACATGCAATGGAGTCAGGATTGAGAACTTTGGATACTACACTTGAAAAAATAATTGAAATGCTCGAAACAGGAAGAGACATAACAGATGCAATGTCTGATCTCAGAATGGCTGGGTATTATCTTGAAGATATAAGAGCAAGAATATCATAAAATTATTAGGCTCGGAAGCCCACTTTTTTCAGGTGGTTGGGTCGTTGACTTTAGATTTTGAATAATAAAATAACAACAAAAGAGGATTAACAAAAAAAAAAATCAAATTTAAATAAAATATTTAAAATATTTAGCGAATTACCCAATATCACAAGGTAATGGGTTTTCTTGATATGATTTTATAAATACCCCTAAATTAGGGGAGGAGGCTTCTATGTCAGGACATTCAAAATGGCATAATATCAAAGAGAAAAAATCTAAAACAGACAGTGCAAGAGGTCAAGTATTTACAAGAGTTTCAAAAGAAATTCACATGGCTGTGAAAGAAGGTGGCGGTAACCCAGATACAAACTTCAGACTTAAAGTTGCCATCCAAAAAGCAAAAGAAGTTAATATGCCAGCTGATAATATAAAAAGAACTATTGAAAAAGCAAGTGGAGCAGGTGCAGCAGATTACGAACAGTTGATGTATGAAGGATATGGTCCATCTGGTGTTGCTATTATGATCGAAATAGCAACAGACAACAGAAACAGAAGTGCAGCTGCTGTTAGAAGCACATTGACAAAACATGGCGGATCACTCGGTGAGAACGGTTGTGTTTCATATATGTTCCAAAAGAAGGGCATCATTTTTGTTCCTGCAGAAGGAAATACAGAAGATTCACTTATGGAACTTTTACTCGATGCTGGTTGTGAAAATATCGAATCATCTGAAGATGGATTTGAAATAACATGTGCTCCTGCAGATTTTGCAGCAGTCAAAAATGCACTCGATGATGCAAAAATAGAATGTGAATCGGCAGAAGTAACTTGGATTCCTGAAAACTATATAGAAGCAAGTGAAGAAGTCGGAGCAAAAGTAACAAAATTGATCGATGCACTTGATGCAATAGACGATGTACAAAATATATATACAAACTACGATATGAAGGAATAATTTCAGTTGATTATATTGGGAATTGACCCAGGAACTGGAAGAACTGGGTTTGGATACATAGAAATAGAAAAAGACAAATCTCCTACCCTTCTTTCATGTGGTTGTATAACAACACCAAAAGAAAAGACTGGAGCGGAAAGATTAAAAATTCTTTTTGAAGAGATAACATCAAAAATAAAAGAAATAAAACCTGATGAAATGGCTATGGAAAAACTATTTTTTAATAGAAATGTTACAACTGCCATGAGTGTCGGAGAAGCAAGAGGAGTAATTCTTCTTGCAGCGACTTTAAATTCCATTCCAGTCTTTGAATATACTCCTTTACAAGTTAAAGAAACTCTATCAGGATATGGAAGAGCTTCAAAAAGTGAAGTAAAAGAAACAGTTAAACTTCACCTTGGAGTTGAAAAAATAAAAGGACCAGATGATGTGGCAGATTCTCTTGCAATAGCCCTTTGTCATGCTTTTGCAGTAGAATTTGAAAGGTAAAACATGATCGATTTTATTAAGGGAAAAGCAGAAGAAATAGGAAATGGCTTTATCGTTATCGAAACAGGTGGACTTGGATATTTTGTAAATACTCCAATTTCTGAAAAATATGCCGAAATAGTACCCCATTCTGAAATAAAATTACACACAATTTTACAAATATCTGAAAATTCAGCAGATATGTATGGCTTTTTGTCAAAAGACGAAAAAGAACTTTTTACTATAATAAGAAGTATAAGTTCTTTTGGTCCAAAATTGGCTTTAGCTTTGATTTCTTCTATAACAATAAAAGATTTAATAAAAGCAATATTAAATGAAGACAAAAAAGCACTAAAAAAAGTTCCAGGTATGGGCGAAAAGAAAATAGATAGAATGATTATTGAACTTAAACAAAAAGAAAAGTTCAAACAATTCATAAAAACGCACTATGAAGAATCGGAAAAAGAAATTTCACAAAAAACACCTGTAGAAAATATATCTTCTGAAGACAAAATAAAAGATATTGAACTTGTTTTACAAGAATTTGGCTGTTCCCCTAAAGAAGCAAAAGAAATAGCTAAACAAAAATTTGAAGAGTACAAAGACCTTGATTTAAATGAAGCTATTTCTAAAGTATTAGAAGGTATGAAATGACCGCAGTAAAAGAAAGGCAAAATTCTATACTTTCAAATAAACGCAATGAAGAAGAAAACATTGCTGAAGAGAGTATAAGACCACTTTGGCTTGCTGATTACATAGGTCAACAGTCAATTAAAGACAATTTAAGTGTATTTATAGGGGCTGCCAATAAAAGAGAAGAACCACTTGACCATGTCCTTTTATATGGAAGTGCTGGACTTGGTAAAACGACTCTTGCCTCAATCATTGCAAGAGAAACTGGAAGGGATATAAGGATAACTTCTGGACCTGCTATTGAAAGACCTATCGATCTCATAATAATCTTAAAGGCTCTAAAAGAGGGAGATGTTCTTTTTATTGATGAAATTCATCGTCTTAGACGACCTATTGAAGAAATCTTATACTCCGCAATGGAAGATTTTGCTGTTGACAGAGTTATAAGCAGAGGAATAGGAGCGAAACCAATAAGAATTGCCCTTCCTAAATTTACTTTGATAGGAGCAACTACAAGAAGTGGAAATCTTTCCTCTCCTCTCAGAGCAAGATTTGGAATAATGTTAGCACTTTCTTTTTATACTCCTGAACAACTTGAAAAGATAGTAATGAGGTCTGCAACAATATTAAATGTGCAGATAACACAAAAAGCAGCTTATGAAGTAGCTTCAAGATCTCGTGGAACTCCTCGAATAGCCAATAGACTATTAAGAAGAGTTAGAGATTTTGCAGAAATAAAAAATGAAGGAACAATAACAGAAGAAATTGCAGATTATGCTTTATCATGTTTGGGAATAGACAAAAGAGGACTTGATGAAGAAGACAGAGCAATTTTGGAAATATTAACTGGAAAGTTCAAAGGAAGAGCTGTAGGACTTGAAACACTCTCAGCTTCTGTATCTGATGAACCAGAAAATATAGAGGAAGTATATGAGCCTTATTTATTAAAAGAAGGTCTTATAGAAAAAACAACAAGGGGAAGAATGGCAACAGCTGAAGCCTATATTTGTTTAGGAAAAGAAGTTCCTCAAAATGTTTTTTAATTTTTTTTCTTTTTCCTCTTGATTTTATAAAATAGGTGTGTTATACTATTTTTCACATGTGCAGAGAAAATTAAGGGTATAGTATGTCCCCTAAATTATAACAGAAAGATATATGAGGTTTTTAAGCAATGAAAAGAACATTTCAGCCAAACAATTTACATCGCAGTAAAGTACATGGCTTCAGAAAAAGAATGTCAACTGCTGGTGGAATAAAAGTTATAAAAAGAAGAATGCTCAAAGGTAGAAAACGCCTAACTGCATAATGGCAAAAATTAATATAATAAAATCATCAAACAAATTTTCCTCTATAATAAAAAATGGATATGGATTAAATAGCCCATTTTTTATTTTTTATTTCAAAAAAGATGATATTCCAGCTGAATTTGGAGTATGTGTTGGAAAAAAATTAGGTTGTGCAGTTATAAGAAATAGAGCAAAAAGAAGAATAAGAGAATTAATTCGTTTTTTTAATTTTCAATTTGAATTTACAGGTTCACTTGTAATAATAGCAAGGAAACAAACAATAACTGCAAATTTTGACTTATTAAAAAAATCTTTTTTTGAAATGTCATGTAAACTCGGAATAATTAAATATTCACAAACCATTTAAGGGGCTTTTTGGTAAGCCCCTTAAAATTAATTAAGGTAGATATTTTATGGCGGTAAAAATTTGTGTTTTCCTAATAGAAATGTACCAAAAAATAAAAAGGCATTTTCCGCCAGTATGCCGTTTTGTACCAAGTTGTTCTCAATATACCAAAGAAGCTATCATGAAGTATGGAGTGATAAAAGGCATCTTAAAAGGTATGTGGAGAATCCTCAGATGTAACCCTTACAATAAAGGCGGTTACGATCCAGTAGATTAGTCATTTCATTTTTTTTATTTAACATAAGAACGGAGTTTTATTTTTGATAGAATTTTTCAGTGCTTTAATAATGAATTTTATAAACTTCCTCGTAACTTTAACAGGGAGTTATGGCTGGGCCTTAGTAATACTTGCTATTTTTATAAAAGTAATATTATATGGTCCAACAAAACAGCAGTTCGAATCCATGAAGAACATGCAAAAAATACAGCCTCAAGCTCAAAAAATACAAGAATTATACAAGAACGATCCTGAAAAACTTAATGTAGAAATAATGAAGTTGTATAAAGAAAATAATGTAAACCCTATGGGTGGTTGTCTTCCAATGTTTATACAACTTCCAATATTATGGATGATTTGGCGTGTCATAATGAACTATCAAAATGTATTTGAGAGGTCTTATTTTCTATGGATTGGAACTCCACTCGCATATAAGTATCCAGAATGGTTTGGAAAAAGCCTTGCAGGTCAAGATGTTTTTTTGCTTTTGATATATGGATTCAGTATGTATTTAACTCAAAAAACTACTACTGTATCTTCTGATCCCAAAATGGCGGCACAACAAAATAGCATGGGACTATTTATGACCATATTTTTTACTTGGATGATGTTCCAATGGAAAATGCCTTGTGCTTTGATCATTTACTGGCTTGTATTTAATTTATTAAGTATTATCCAACAAATTATGATAATGAATGATACAAGAAAGCCAAAAGAGAAACAAAACATAAAAACAGAAATTCAAGAACAAACAACTTAAAAAATTATGAGGTAATAACCTCATTAACAATACATTTTTTTTAACGGAGGCATCTTCATATGAAAGTTGCAGAAAAATATGCCCGTACTGTTGAAGAAGCAACAAAAGCTGCAATAGAAGAATTAGGGGCAGATAAAGACGATCCCAATCTTGAAATAGAAGTTATAGACGAAGGATCAAAAGGAGTTTTTGGCTGGGGAAATAAATTTGCTCGTGTAAAAGCTATCCTAAAAAATGATGCCGAAGACATAACAGACGAAATCATACAAAAAATTCTATCATGTCTTGATTTAACTGGAGATGTAGAGAAAAAACAAGATGGAGACGTTTTGAGACTTAACATAATCGGTGGTGATATGGGAATTCTCATAGGTAAAAAAGGTCAAACTCTTGATGCACTCCAATTCCTTTTAAGCCTTATATACAACAAAAAGAAGAAAGATAAAGCTAAAATAGTTCTTGACATCGAAGGTTATAGAGACAGAAGAGAACGTAGTCTTAAAGATATGGCTGTTAAATTTGCTGAAAAAGCAAAATATGATAGAAAAAATATAACACTCGATCCAATGATGCCAAATGAACGCAGAATAATACATTTAGCATTACAAAATAATCCAGATGTTATTACATTCTCACAAGGTGAAGAACCAATGAGAAGAGTTGTCATATCCCCAAAAAGTCAAGATTAATTTTAAAAAAAAGAAAAAATAAAGACTTTGAAGAATAAATTCAAAGTCTTTTTTATATTAAAAAGCAAAAAAAAGGAAACCAAAATATTTTATTTAAAATTATAACAAGAAAAAATTTTACATAAGAATTAATTGATATGAAAAATTTTTATACAGAAGATACTATAACAGCACTTTCAACTCCATATGGGTTGGGAGGAATTGCTATAATAAGAATAAGTGGAAAAAATTCAGTAAAAATAGCTGAAAAACTATATAAATCACCAAATGGCAAATCAAAAAAAATTACATCATATAAAGCAATGTATGGCTATGTAATTAATCCGAATACAGGGAAAAAAATTGATGAAGCAATTTTTCTTCCTATGTTAAAACCATATTCATACACAAAAGAAGATGTTGTAGAAATTCAATGTCATGGTGGTTCAATCTGTGCTTCAGAAATTTTGAAATTAATTTGTTCAGAAGGTGCAAGAATGGCACAACCTGGCGAATTTACAAAAAGAGCTTTTTTAAATGGAAGAATTGATCTCGTGCAAGCTGAAGCCGTAATGGATATAATCAATGCCAAGAGTTCAAAAGCACTTGAAAATGCAATGGAACAGCTTTCAGGTAAATATTCAGACGAATTAAAAGAATTCAAAGAGGAAATAATCGATACTATAGCACTTACAGAAGCCCCTATTGATTATCCAGATGAAGAATTATATTCAGATTCAACAACAGAAACAAAAGAAAAAATAGACAGACTTTATGAAAAAGCAAAAAAAATGCTCGATTCTGCAATAGGTGGAAAATTATATAGAGACGGAGCAAAAGTTTCACTTATAGGAAAACCAAATGCAGGTAAATCTTCTATTTTGAATATGCTTTTAAAAGAAAATAGAGCTATAGTTACAGATATTGCAGGAACGACAAGAGATATAATAGAGGAATCTTGTGTAATAGATTCTATACCTGTTACAATATGTGATACTGCTGGAATACGAGAGACAGACAGTGAAATAGAAAAATTAGGAATAGAAAAGACAAAAGAAGCTATAGATACTTCTGATTTAATTATAACAGTAATTGATTCTTCAAATGAAATAGATAAAGAAGATGAAGAAGTTTTAAAATGTGCATTAAATTCTAAAAAAGATGTTATATTTATATTAAATAAAACAGACCTTCAGACAAAAACTACAGAAGAAGAGATTTTAAAAAAATATAATGTACAGCCAATTAAATTATCTACAAAATCTCTTGAAGGTAGAGAAGATATAATAAAAGAAATAGGTAAAATATTGAAAAAGTCTTTTAATATGAGTTCTGCATCAAGATTTACTGCTTCGCACAGGCATATTGAATGTTTGGAAGCTATTTTAAAAGATCTTAAAGAAGCCTCTGATTCTGTGGCAAATGGCTATCCACTTGATTTATGTACCATACCACTAAGAGGAGCAATAAGTACACTTGAAGAATTAACAGGAATTTCATGCGAAGATGAAATAACTGATACAGTTTTTTCAAAATTCTGTATTGGAAAGTAAAATTATGGAAAAAAATAACAAAACAAGATTAAAAGAATCAGCAAAAATAATGGGAATTGAATTGTCAGACATTCAAATAAAGCAATTCTCATATTACTGTGATAACATTTTATATTGGAATAAACCTGTTGGTATAACTGCATATAAAGAAGAAAAAGATATTGTAGATTACATGTTTATTGATTCTCT
>CADAWZ010000012.1 GCA_902791745.1 uncultured bacterium | reverse complement strand
TCGTCTTCTTCGTCTTCCTCATCAGATTCGTCAAATCCATCAGATTCAGATTTTGTAACTTTTTCTTTAACAGGAACTACTTCTTCTTCAACGAAAGCAACTTTTGATTCTTTTGTGAAAGAAAGACAATATAATAAAATTGCTAAACATAAGTATCCCAATGTAACATGAATTGTCATTGTATGTCCAACAAGATTATTTGCAATATCTAAAATATAATACATAGCACCATTAGTTTCGACTGAATGGATAATACCAAAGAATGAAAGCAATGCCAAAATACCTGCATAAATAGAAGCCTTCTTAATATTTCTATCTATCATTTCAGCCAACATTCCCCCCCAGAGCATAGCAGTTATAATAAATCCATTTCCAACAGCAAATGTAACAAGCATTTCAGGAAGTTTATCGCCTGGTGTTGTTATTGTTTTATTCAAAACATCTGGAGGAACAATAGAAGGAATCCCATACTTAATTGCAACTAATCTTGCAACTGTTGGGAATAATGCAAGGGCAACAGCAGGAGCATATCTCTTTGGAAGAGCAACAAATGCCTGACCAATAATGTCGAGAGCGACAAATAAAAGAATAGGGGCTAAAACAGCCATTGGAATCAATGAAATAAAGAATGCAACAAGACCGCAACAACCACAGATTCCAACAAAAAGTCCAGTCATTATCGAATAGCCAACCCCTGCACCCATTTTCTTATAAGCAGGTTGACCAATATAAGGAGTAGATTGTGCAACACCACCACAAAGACCAGCCAACAAAGTAGCATAGGCTTCAATTCTTATGATTTCACCAGTATTAAAATTATCGCCAGCAACTCTTGCACTTTCAGTTGTATTTATTCCTCCAATAACTGTTAAAAGAGCAAATGGTACTGAAATTGGAAGATACTTTAAAGCCTCTCCTAATCCCTGAATAAATCCAAATGTTGGAATAGGTAAAGTTCCTGGCTCTAAATGCCAATTAATAGGAGTATATTTTATAGCCTCTAAATTCCAATGAATGCAAAGACCATTAAAATGATATAAAATAGTACCAATAACGATACCAACAACAAGTCCTGGAATTTTTTTAGGAAGGTCTATTCTTGCTACTAAATTATATAATACAAGACCAAATGCAATAATACCAATAAGTGGCATTTGGAAAATTTCAAGTATCGGAGTAAATCCAAGAAGTCCAACGCCTACACCAGCAAGAGAACCAAGAAGCCCAGCCTGTGGAACTATTTTTCTTACTTGTTCACTAAAAAATGACATCGCAAGTTTAAAAATACCAGTCAAAACCATTGTTGCCATTCCGACATACCAAGCAAAATTTGCAGCTTGATCTACAGTCATTCCAGTTGCTTTAGCACTATTAAAGACAGGTCCCAATACAACAAGAGCTATAGCAATTGTAGAAGGAGTATCAAGTCCCAAAGGCATTGCCGTTATAGTTGAATTTCCTGTTTTTTTATAAATTCTATATGCTTGCCAAGCATATAGAAGGTCTCCAGCAAGAACACCAATAGCAGTTCCTGGGAACATTTTCAAAAAGATAACTTTAGCAGGAAAACCAAAACCATAAACAAGTGTCGCAGATAAAAAAGCAAGAACAGCCATATTATCTATCATAAGGGCAAAAAATCCACTTATGTCCCCTGGCTTAAACCATCTAAATTCATCTGATTTAGTTGCAGTCAATTTAAATATACCATCCCTTCAAAATTTTTTATGTTATAAAGGATTAATTTCAACAGTAAAA
Source organism: uncultured bacterium (assembly GCA_902791745.1). Classification (GTDB taxonomy): domain Bacteria; phylum Vulcanimicrobiota; class CADAWZ01; order CADAWZ01; family CADAWZ01; genus CADAWZ01. The sequence continues at coordinate 24,849 of CADAWZ010000012.1, read as the reverse complement.
ATATTTCCCCTTCTCTCTTCCATCGCTATGAATTATAACAGAAAACATTTTTTGTAAATTGCAATATTTAGCCACTTAGCAAGTTTTGTTCGATATAATAAAAATAGCTAAGTAAGTTTATTACATCAAAAAAGTTACATAGAAGAAAATTGTTTGCCAGAGTGAATTATGGTGATTATTACATTTGTGCAATATTTCTCTTTATATCTTTACAAAGAAAAATTTATCGTGATATAAAAAGAAAGAAATTAATATTTTAAGTTCAATAATATAACAAGTGAAATAAATAAAATTAATTTTCGTCATTATATTATTATAAAACAAGGAGAAAATTATGAAGAAGAACTTATTGACAACAGCAATAGTAGGAATTTTGATGTGTGGCTCATTTTTCTGCACTGCAGCAGTTTCGCCAGATGTAATAAATATAGGTGGCATAGCTCCAGGTAGTACTATTGAATCAGCAAAAGCAAAATTTGGACCAGCTAACCAAGCTGGAGATGATATATATTTTTCAAATGGTGTACACATTGAATTTGAAAAGTACAATCCAACTATTATTGAAGAAATAGAAGTCAAAACCCCTGGAGTATCAACATCTAAAGGAATTGCTATTGGCTCTCCAGAAGCTAAAGTTAAAAAAGTCTATGGACAACCTGATAAAGTAGAAATGGATGATGGTAAAACAGAATATACATATTACAGCACTGATTATTCAAAGAAAATGGAATTTGAAATATTTAATGGCTCAGTAATTAAAATCAAATGCCAATATAAATAAATATTCCATTATTATATGATTGACATACTCTACATAATTTAGTGGCATTACGGTGCTTTTCGGTAAAAGGAATAAAAATATATTATAAAAAAACGATAGGTCTGTATTAATGTACAAAACTATCGTTTTTTTTTACCAATTTATAGTAATAAATTGTTTTGCTATATTTTTTCCTGTTATTTTTTCTGCCATTTCGATACCTGGTGAAGAATTTACCTCCAACACAAAATATTCACCTGTATGGTTATCTTGTATAATATCTACTGCACAAAAATCAAGTTTACATGACTTCATAACATCTACTGCAATTTTTTCTGTTTTGTCATCAGCTATTGTTGCATGTCCACCTTTTGCATAATTTGTTCTAAAATCATCTTCCTTTGGAATCATAATAAATGAACAAATGGCCTTATCTTTCATGCAAATCGTTCTTACAGTATGTTTTTGTGGTGAATCTATAAATTCTTCTAAATAAAAATTTTGTTCAAGTGCTGTAAAATAATCATAAACAGATATTAATGAATAAATATCATTTATAAAAATAACCCCCGAACCTTTACTACCGTAAAATGTTTTTAACAAAATAGGAAAACCACCTAAAAATTTAACGACTTCTTCAATATCTTTTTTATTAAATATTAAACAGGCCTTAGGCATTTTTATATTATTTTTTGTCAAATTCAATCTACAAAGCCACTTATTTGAAGAAATAAAAGAACTTTCGGCAGAATTTATTATTTTTGCACCTCTAAATTTACAAAATTCAGATATACTTAAAATTTTCTCCCTTTTTTCTTTAAAAATACTTCCCCTAAAATATATAACATCTTTTAATAATACTTCTTCCCCTTTGTACATCATAGAATCCAAATATATTGAAATAAAATTTGGATTTATGATTTTAAAAGGAAAATTTATTTTTTCTGCTTCCTCTTTTATTCGTCTTATAAAATAATTTTCATTATCTGTAAAGATGAGCATAATATTATATCCATGATTTTAAAAATAGCAATGAATAAAACATCTTTTTATCAATCGGAATACCTGACAAAATTGGAAAATACAAAACAAAAGAAAGAAAAATAACAGATAAATATAAACAAATAATAAAATTACCATATTTTTTATGTAAAAGAGACAAAAAATATGATGAAATCAAAGACATCCATATAACTGCTGGATAAATATAATAAAAGAATCCAGGTCTATTTGAAAAGACCCAAAATATAAATGAAAAACAATAACCAAATACTAAAAATAATCCAATTTTATTTGATTCTTCATCCTTAGACTTAAATAATCTGTAAACAAGAGAAACAAAAAACAAAAGAAATGACCACCAAAAAAATGGATTTCCCATTGAATTTATTCCTGCAAAAAGATCATTATTACTTTTAAAAAAATACCAACAAGGACGAACCATCAAAATCCACTGCCACATATATGACAAATAACTATGCTTCCAGCCATCACCATACTGAAATTTTAAAATATTAACAAAACGCAAATATAAATCATTAAAAGTATCGCCTACCAAAAAGCAATAACAATAAGGAATAAAAAAAGCTATTAAATATACAGATAATGATAAAAAACAAGTCCTAAGTATAAAAAAGTTATTTTCTTTTTTTAAATCCTTCAAACAAGAAATACAAAATATCAAAAAGAAAAAAGAAAAACTTCCACTCCATTTACATGCAGATGCCAAACCAGCAAAAATTGAAGAAATAACAATGGGCAAGATATTTGATTCCTCTGCTCTAAACACATAAATACAAGTACAAAAAGCAGATAATGTCATAAATCCAACTAAAAATATATCAAGTGTTGTTATTCCTGACTGCACAAATGTCAAAAAATCGAAAAACATCAAAAACATAGCAACAAATGCAGTCATTCTATTTTTAAACAAAACCATAGCAAATGGATATGAAATTCCAACCATCAAAGCCCCAAAAAATGCAGAAGCTACACGCCATTTCATAAATCCCAAAAATGGAGTAATATAAGCAAACAATGCTATTATCATTTTTGCAAGAGGAGGATGTACCCAGTTTGAATCAGGCTTAAATTCCAAATAATCACGACTTGCTGGAATATAATACACCTCATCAAACATTTCCTTTGGTGGGGTATTCAAAAAAAATAGCCTAAATATAAAATAAAATAAGGCTACTGATATAAAAATTATGTAATCTTTTTTTTCTAAAACCTTTTCCAATTTTCAAACCCTTGCCTCTCTTTTGTTCCTAATCCTTATTTTGGCATATTCCTCATAAATAAATTTATGGACATTACGGTACTTTTCGGTAAAAAATCTATAATTTTATTTTTTATTTTTCTTTTTATTTTTCTTCTTTGAAAATATTTTTTGAGGCTTTAACTCTGATTTGGTTACACTTTCTTTTAATGTTTTTGCCTCATTACGAAATTTCATTATAAGAAAAATAGCAATAAGAATTAAAAAGAAACTAAAATATTGTGCTAATGACAATCCAAAATACCGAGGATAACTCTCTCTGATAAATTCTATACAAAATCTTATGCTTGCATATATAGCAGACATCAAAATAAAAGATTCTAATTTAAATTTTTTAATTTTGTCGTAATACAAAAGAAAACCTGCTCCAATAAAATTTGCAATCATCTCATATATCTGCACAGGATAACGCATTCCTTCTATTCCTGCATCTTTAAAGACAACACCAAAAGGTGATTGTGCAGGCATTCCATAGCAACAACCGTTCAAAAAACAACCTACACGCCCAAAACCGATACCTATTAAAACAGAAGGAGCAAAGAGATCAAGCATATCTCTTGGATCTATTTTCTTTAATTTACAAAAAATAACAAAGAAAATACCTCCCAAAATTAAAGCACCATAGAGAGTAAGTCCTCCAGCCCTTAAATTTAAAATAGAAGGCAAATCATTTGCATATTCTTTAAAATTTAATAAAACATATGCTATTCTTCCACCTGCAAGTCCTGAAATCAAAATCCAAATAAAACAATCGGTAATTACATCTATATTAGTTACTTTCAATTTTTTATTTCTATATAAAATCAAAAAATAGCCTACAATAACACCTATTACAATCATTATTCCATATGAATAAATAGGAAAGCCAAAAATAGAAAAAGCTATTCTGTGCATTTCAAATCCTCAATATTTTCCTTTTTATTATCTTCTTTTTTATCTTTTTCAAAAAGCAAAAGAAGACCAAGACAAACTGCCCCCACTGTTATAAATGAATCAGATATATTAAAAACAGGAAATGTGCCTACTGCTATATAATCAACAACATACCCATATAAAAATCGATCTAAAAGATTTCCAAAAGCTCCACCTGAAATAAAAGCACAAGATATAAGATATTTCATATCGGAGAAAATGTACTTTCTCATAAAAATAAAAAGCAAAATAGGAATCAAAATTCCCATTAAAATAAAAAACAATTTTTGATTTTGAAGAATACTAAAAGCTCCCCCAAAATTTCTTAGATGGAAAATAGAAATAAATTTTCCAACAAGAGGATAATTATAATATAAAGGTTTTGCCTCAATAGCACTTTTTACATAATAATCAAGGATTACAATGAAAAAAGTTATAGTTGTAAAAATAAAAATACTAAACTTATTTTTTGTTTTTTCACTCATAATAATTTTAAAAAAATAAAGCGGAACCAGTAAATCGAGAAAATTTTCAGTCATCACTGGTTCCATAAGATACGAAAATATTTATTACTTATTTATTTCTTCTAAAGCCTCTCTACATTTTTTACAGAGGACTTCTCCATCATCATATTTTTCTGTGAAGTAATTCCAACAACGAACACATTTTTCACCATCGGCATGTGATACTTCAACAAAAATTCCATCAATAGCTTGTACTGCTGAATCAGTTTTCTTTTCAAGTGGTAATATTTCTATTTGGGAAATAATCAAATATGCTTTTAGCAATTCAGAGGCTTTTTGTATTTTGTCATAATATTTAGAATCGACAAAAACAACAGCTTTGCCCTCAAGAGATTGTTTGATTTCTTTATTCTTTCTGAACTCTTCCAACTGAATAAATGCAGTTGAACGAATAGCAGAATACAATTTCCAATCTTCTTTTTCCGCATCTGTGAAGAAAACTTCATCAAACTTTGGATATTCAGCCAAAAATACGGATTTTATACCAGATTTATTTACAAAGAATTTCTGCCAAATTTCTTCAGCTGTAAAGCTGAGAACAGGAGCCATAGCAATTACCATATCATGAAGGACTTCAAACATCGCTGTCTGAGCAGAACGCCTCTTTATTGAATTTGGAGCTGATGTGTAAAGTCTATCTTTAACCATGTCCATATAAACAGCACTTAATTCTGAAGCACAGAAACTCTGCAAATAGTAATAGACAACATGGAACTGATAATTTTTATATGCCTCATTCATCTTGGCAATAAGTTCATTTTTCTTTTCAAGAATCCATTTGTCTTCTGGAAGAAGTTCTTCTCTTGAAACTGCATTCTTGATTTCATAATCATATAGATTTCCCATCAAGAATCTGCAAGAATTTCTTATCTTTTTATATACTTCTGCTATCTGAGCAAGTGCAGGATCTGAAAATCTAACATCAGCAGTGTAATCAACAGATGAAACAAAAAGACGAAGTATTTCGGCACCATATTTTTTTACAAAATCCATTGGATCTATAACATTTCCAAGTGATTTATGCATGGTATTGCCTTTTCCATCGAGAACCCATCCATGTGTGAGAACTTGCTTAAATGGAGATTCTCCACGAGTTGCAACAGATGAGAGAAGTGAAACTTGGAACCAACCTCTGTGCTGATCTCCACCTTCAAGATATAAATCAGCTGGGAATGTCAATTCATTTCTACGTTCCATAACTGCTTCATGGCTAACGCCTGATTCAAACCAAACATCAAAAATATCCATTTCTTTTCTAAAGGATTTGCCATGACATTTTGGACATTCAAATCCTTCAGGAAGAATTTCTGCCGTTGTTTTTTTATACCAAGCATCTGCTCCCTCTTTTTCAAAGAGTTTTTCTGCTGTGTCAACTACTTCTTTTGTATAGATGGCTTCTCCACATTCTTCACAAAATACAGCAGGTATCGGAACTCCCCATCTTCTCTGTCTTGAAATACACCAATCTGGACGAGTTGAAACCATATTGTAAATACGGTCATGTCCCCAAGCAGGAATCCATTTTATCCTGTCTATTTCTTCAAGTGCCTTCTTTCTAAGATCATTTGAATCAACAGACACAAACCATTGTTTAGTTGCTCTAAAAATAATAGGTCCATGACATCTCCAACAGTGTGGATATGAGTGTTTTATGTGTCCAGCAAAAAGCAAAGCACCAGTCTCTTTTAAATGTTCAAGAATTACTGGATTTGCCTCATAATATTTTAAATTAGCAAATTGACCTGCTTCTTCTGTCAAAACTCCTCTTCCATCTACAGGAACAATTACAGGAAGCTTGTATTTAGCACAACCCTCAAAATCATCTCTACCATGACCAGGTGCCGTATGGACACAACCTGTTCCAGCACTTTCTGGATCGTCAAGTATAACATAATTTGCTGTTATTATTTTTGATTCTCTTTCAAAGAAAGGATGATGAGCAACTCCACCTTCTTCAAGTTCAGAACCTTTTACACAATTTCCAACAATTTCTAATGTGTCTATTCCAACGGCTTTTTTGACTATTTCAACAACAGCTTTAGCCATGACATAGCCCTCTTCTCCGTTTTTGACAACACAATAATCTGCCGTTGGATTTACAGCAATAGCTACATTTGCAGGCAATGTCCAAGGAGTTGTTGTCCATATCAATACAAACAACTTCTTAACATCTACATCTTTAAATAAATTTCCCTTATCTTCAAAAGGAAACTTCACATAGATTGAATCTGAATCGACATCTTTATATTCAATTTCAGCTTCTGCAAGAGCTGTTTCACATTTTGGACACCAATGAACAGGACGAAGACCTCTGTAGATCATTCCTTTTTCTGCCATTTTTCCAAAAATAGAAACAATAGCAGCTTCATATGAATGATCTAATGTTCTATATGGATGTTGCCAATCTCCTAAAACTCCAAGTCTTATAAATTGTTCTCTCTGTTTATCAAGAAATCCAAGTGCAAATTCGGCACATTTTTCTCTCAATTCAACAGGATCAACTGTTCTTGGATTTAATTTATATTTTTTTATAGTACCAAGTTCATTTGGGAGACCATGAGTATCCCAACCTGGTATATAAGGAGCATCAAAATCTGAAAGAGTGTTATATTTAATTGCAATATCTTTCAAAATTTTATTCAAAGTCTGTCCAAGGTGAATAGCACCATTTGAATATGGAGGACCATCATGTAATATGTAAGTTTTTTTGCCTTTTTTCTGTTTTCTTATCTCTCCATATATATCGTTCTTTTCCCAAAATTCAAGCATTTTAGGCTCATTTTGAGGAAGATTTGCTCTCATAGAAAAATCTGTTGACGGTAAATTTATTGTTGAACTGTAATCCAATTTAAAAACCTCTTTTCAATCCCTAATTATTAATATAAATCGTTATCTTCTTCATGTGGATTACCTGCAATTAATTTTGCAACTGCGGGACGAGCTTTTGAGACAATAGCTTCTTTTATCTCATTTCTCTGTTTCTCTGAAAGAACATGTTTGTAGAAAAAGCAAGCAAATCCTGAAACTACTCCACCTATCAAAGCTGCTGTAAAAATAGAAGCCCAATCAATTTCAGAAGCACAACAACCTTCTTCTTCAATTTCCATATTTTCATTTTCATACTCAACAGGACACATTATATAAAAACCTCCAAATTTAAGTTTTATAAACAAATTTATACAATCAAATTTATTTCTTTTTAATAGGCTTTGAATCCTCTTGATAGATTATATTTTTAGGATATTCCAAACTTATTTCATAAAGAGCTTTTGCTATTGTATTCAAAAGAAAATTACATTTATTAGACTCCTCTTCATTTTTAAATTTTGGAATATCTATTTTCATATACCCATGTTTTTGTTTATAAAAATCACAGTATCCACATTCTTCAAGCCCTAATCCCGCTGTTTCAAATAAAACAGATACAGCAGAACAAACAATGTCTTGTCCATAATCAGCTTGTTCAGAATGTCCCTTAGCTTCAAAAAATTTAATTTTATCTTCTTCTTTTCTTATTGTTATATTAATCATATCAAAACATTAAATTAAAAGGAGGTGTGATATAAAATTTTCTCACACCTCCAAGCCTTTTAAAAAAATTCAAAAACTAAGCATTGATTCCAGTAATTGAAATCATTGTATAAGGTTGACGATGACCTCTTTTTGTTCTGATTCTTTTTTTAGGTTTGTAATGAAAAGCAATTACTTTCTTTCCAAGTCTTTGTGATACTATTTTTGCATTAACAGTTGCTCCTTCAACATAAGGAGTACCTATTACTACAGAATCGTCGTCCTTTACTAAAGTAACAATTTTATCAAATTTGACTTCTGAACCTAATTCACCGTCAATTTTTTCTATTTTTATCTTTGTATCGGCTTCAACTTTAAAGTGCTTTCCACCTGTTTCAATAACTGCGTACATAGAAACGCCTCCTCAACATAATTGGCTAAAAGATATTATCTCATTTTTTTTTTATTTTGTCAACAGTATTTAACTATTGTTTTATTGTTGATTGAAATTCTTTTAATGCTTCAACAATCAAATCCACATTTTCTTTAGACAAATCAGGATATATAGGAAGAGAAAGAACTTTCTCTTGAAGTTCTTCTGATATAGGAAGGTCTCCCTTCTTCCAACCCAAATCTTTATAGACTTCCTGTAAATGATTAGAAACTGGATAGTATATCATTGAAGAAATTCCTTTTTTAGCAAGAAATTCTTTCAATTCATTTCTTTTTGCAGGAACTTTTATTGTATATTGATGATAGACATGCTTTACATTTTCTGCCTCAAAAGGTGCTGAATATATAGTATCTTTCAAACCTTCTGCATATTTTTTTGCAACACATCTTCTTTCTTCATTCCATTCATCGAGATGTCTCAATTTAATTCTCAAAATAGCAGCCTGCATAGAATCAAGTCTACTATTAAAACCATGTAAACAATGATAATAACGTTCAAAACTACCATGGTTTTTCAATGCCTTGATTTTTTCACAAGCTTCATCATTATTTGTCAAAATCAAACCACCATCACCATATCCACCTAAATTTTTAGTAGGGAAGAATGAAAAACATCCCATATCTCCAAAAGAACCTACTTGCTTGCCAGCAAATGTAGCACCTTGTGCCTGAGCACAATCTTCTATCACAAAAAGATTATGTTCCTTAGCTATCTTCATTATAGAATCCATGTCAGCAGGATGTCCATATAAATGAACAGGAATTATTGCCTTTGTCTTTGGTGTTATTTTCTTTCTTATGTCATCAGGATCGAGAGTAAATGTATCTGGATTTATATCTGCAAAAACAGGGGTTGCTCCAGCTCTAATTACTATTTCAGAAGTAGCAATAAAAGTAAATGCTGGTACAATTACCTCATCGCCTTTTCCAATACCAAGTGATAAAGCAGCAATCAAAAGAGCATCTGTGCCAGACGCTACTCCTATAGCATGTTTCATACCATAATATTGTTCAATTTCTCTTTCAAATGCTGAAACTTCAGGTCCCATTATAAACATACCGCTTTCCATAACACCTATTACAGCATTGTCAAATTCCTCTTTATATTTTCTATATTTAACTTTTAAATCGACCATAGGTATATTCATGAACATCATCCTTTCAAATGCGATAAATCATCGCAACAATAAGAGTAAATAAGCGGTTACTAAATTAATCTTTTGATATTCTATGTAGATTTTTTTTTTCCTTTATTTCAAAATTGTCAAATAAACTACATTTTCTTAAAAATAATAAAAAAGGGATTAAATTTGAAATATAAAATATTATAAGCTATAATATAAAAAGAGTTTTCAATTTTTACTACAGAAAGGAGTAAAAAAAAATGAAATTTAAATTTTTTCTTTCTACAGTATTAGGAATATGCCTTATTTTTTCTCTCTGCTCTTGTACTGGTTCATCAAAAGGTTCTTCTGAAAGTAGAAAAATGCAAGATATTGAAGTATCAACAAAAGTTGGAGTAAGTGCTTCAGAACTTGGAATGAAACTTCCAAGTTCGGTAAATGTAGAAATGAAATTTTCAGAGGACAATAATTCAAACTCAGCTTCAACAGGAAAAATAATAGTAAAAGCACATTTCAATGAAACAAGAAAATACAATGCCGAAATTCAATTTCTCGATTTAAATAATATTCCTGTTACAACAGAAAGTTTTAAAATGGATGGAATCGACAACACAGACGCTAGTTATACTGTTGACATGCACATTGATAAAACAATAGCAAAAAGAATAACAAAAGCAAAATTGGTCGTGGGGCCTGTATTCTAATGGGAATAAATTTATCATCACTAATAAATATATTTATGAAAATGGAACCAGAAAAGACCTATTTTTTAAATAAAAAAACAGGTCAAGTATTATCATTTATTCTTTCAAATTTATCAAAAAAAGATATGGAAATGCTTGAAGGAATAAAAAAAGATAAAGATTCTTGGATTTCACTTCCAAAACGTCCAAATTCTGAATATTACAGAGACATGGAAGAATTTATTCCAACACTAAATGACATAAAATTACAAGAAAGGCTCACAACAGCTTTAAACAGCGGACGTTATGCCTCTAAGTCTTTTAGAGACCAACTGAAAGGCAAAAATTATGAAACAGAAAAATGGAATGAATTTCAAAGGAAAAAAATGAAATCATTTGTAATTTCATTTTTAAGACAATCAGGTTTTAAAATCTAAAATGGAAGGGTATGACGAATTTTTAAAATTTACAGTTCCAAATATTATTCCAAATTTAAGGATTTATTTCTTTTTCGGAATAATAATTATCATAGTTATAGCTTTAATAGCCTATTTCTACTATAATGTAAAAAAAATAGATACAAATTACCTTGCTGTAATAGAAAGATTGAACAAATATTTTTATTCTCTTGGTCCCTGTACTGTCTATCTAATTCCATTTATAGATAATTTGACAACTATAGATTTAATGCAATTTTCTTTTTTATGTGAATTTGACAATATAGTCAATTCTGATGGTATTTCATTTAAAATAAATACCGATACAACTGCAAAATTTACAATTTCAGAAGATAAAAATAAATTTCATTCAATAACATCTAAACTTCCTTCAACGCAACATATAGCATATTTTATAGAAAATAATTTAAAAGCTATATTGTCTATAGAATTATTGAATGATGAAAATGGAATATATCATCTTGCAAGAAATAGAGATAAATTTGAGAAGACTATAAAAGAAAAACTTACAACAGAAATGAAAGAAAAATGCATAGAAATAAAAGATTTTAAAATAACTGAATTGAAAGATTCCGAAGGAATCTTAGAAAAATTCACACAAAATGTTTAAAAACTAATAAAAAAAGGTGTGAAAAGATTTTCCACCTTTTTTTAATTTTTAAAGGACAAAAAAATGTTATATGTATGTGCAACTCCAATAGGCAATTTACAAGATATAACTGAAAGAGCTATTGAAACATTTAAAAAAGCAGATATAATTGCTTGTGAAACAATAGCAGAAACAAAAAAATTAATGACTTGTTACGGAATATCTTCTAACTACTTTAGCTATAGAGAAGATAATAAGGAAAAAGCAAGTATACATTTAATAGATGAATTAAAAAAAGGAAAAAATGTTATTCTTGTGAGTGATGCAGGAGTTCCTGCTATATCCGATCCAGGAGCTCAACTTGTAGATGAAGCTCTAAAAAATGATATAAAAGTAATACCTATCCCAGGTGCATCTGCAGTCATGTCAGCTCTTTCCGTGTCTGGATTTAATGCAGATTCATTCTTATTTTTGGGATTTCTACCAAGAAAAAATAACAAAAGAGAAAAAATTTATAAAGAAATTGAAGCCTCTAAAAGAACAATAGTTTTTTTTGAAGCTCCACATAGAATTCTGGATACACTCTCTGAGATAAAAGATTATGTGAAAGAAAGAAAAATATGTATTTGTAGAGAAATAACAAAAAAATTCGAGGAAATAAAAAGAGATTATATTGAAAAATTAATTGAATATTACTTCCAAACAAAAGAAATAAAGGGTGAATTTTCAATAGTAATTGAAGGAAGAAATGAACCCATTGAAGATAAAATTGATGATGAAAAATTAAAAGAGATGATAAAAGAACTTTTAATAAAAAAAATACATCCAAAAGAAATTTCAAAGCAAATAGCAGATAAAACAAACATTTCAAAAAAATACATATACGATCTAATTATTAAAGAAAAAAATGACGAACAATAAATTTAAAAAAATACACTTAAAATTATTATTTTTATTACTAATATCTTTAAGTCCAATATATGCAGAAGACTTATCTTTTTATCATATTGGAGGAAAAGATAAATATTACAAAATACAAGCTGGTGAAAATCTAATGACTGTTGCAGAAAAATATTTTTTTGCAGCAGAACATTTGATGTGGGCAAATTCTTCAACTACTTTAAATGTAGCAGAAGGCAGAAATATTCTGTTACCTTCTAAAAGAATTGTTCCAATAAAAGATGGAAAGAAAAAGGGCTATATAGTTGTAAATATACCTGAATTTATGGTATATATATTTACAGATGAGGGTAAAATACGATTCTTTCCAATAGCAACAGGAGCTCCTAAAACTCCAACCCCTACTGGAGTAACAAAAGTCATTGAAAAAGTAAAAAATCCTACTTGGATTCCACCTGAATGGGCAGGAGGCGGTGATCCTGTTGAAGCAGGTCCAGATAATCCCCTTGGTGATAGATGGGTCGGACTTGGCTTTCCAGGATATGGTATACATTCAACAACATCTCCAAACTCAATAGGATTAAGTGCCTCACATGGTTGCATGAGAATGAGACCTAATGATGTACATGTCTTTTTTGATTTAGTTCGTGTTGGTATGCCAGTATATCTAATATATGAACCCATAGTAATAGGTCAAGACCATTCAACCAAAATAATTTACATGTCTGTATTTCCAGATAATTACTCAAGAATAAAAAATTACTATGATGAAGCAATGCAAAAATTAGCATTTTATGGAATTTCAGAAATAGTTGACAAAAATACAATAAGAAGGGCAGTTATTGATAAAAAAGGAATTCCAATTCCTATCTTAGGTTCTGATATAGAAATAATGATAAATGGAAAAAAAGCAGAATTAGGACTTCCACCAATTAAAAAAGATAATAAAATATATGTTACAGATTCATTCTTTAACCAAATAGGGTTAGAAAGTGATTTTGACGGTGAATATATAACATTTCTAAAAAATGACAAAGCTAAAAGTTTCAAAGTAAATCAAGATTATTCTTGGAGTGGAGAATATTTAATTCCTCTAAGAGAAGTACTCGAATCATTTAATATTAATACAGAATATAAAGATAATAAAATAAATATAGTAATAAATGAAAATACTACTATAGAGAACCAAAATAATCAAAATAAAGATACTGAAGAAGAAGTTATGACAGAAGAAGAGGAACAAATAAAAGGCAGTACATCTGACTAAAAAGAGTATTTGCAGAAATTTCTGCAAAAAAAATCTCATTTAGTTTTCTGTGTAATACAATAAACTGAGTGAAGCAAAACAGAATTGAAGTGAGTGTATTATACAGAAAACTATTTCGATAAATACAAAAAAATTTCACACACTAAAAAGCAGAAAGAACGCTATAAAGTGGTATAAACACACTTATAACAATAAAACCTATAATTCCACCAACAAATAAAATCATTATAGGTTCTATTATAGAACTTATAGAATTAAAAAAGCTATCAAGGTCTCTGTCATACATATCAGCTAAACAAAGTGAAACTTCTGGGAGAGTCCCTGCTTCTTCTCCCACCTTGAACATACTCCTAAAAACATTATCATATAAAAATATATTTCTTTCAAAAAATTCAGAAAGTTGTTCTCCATCCTCAAGAGCATAAGCAGCTGATTTACAACTTTCTGCATATACAATATTATTACAAGCTCCAGAAGCAAGTTTTAAGGCATTTGTGATAGGAATTCCTGCTTCAAGTAAAGTGGCAATATTTCTACATATATTAGAATATGATAATTTTTTTGAAACAGTATTTACAACAGGTATTCCAAGGATTATATAGTCAATGGCATATTTTCCTCTTGGTTTTTTTATATACTTATAAATTCCATAAAAAATAAGGCATAGAATTATAACAACAATAAGGCTTGTATAAGGATATGATGCCACATCTGTCAAAAACAAAACAATTTTTGTAGGCCAAGGAAGTTCTATATTTAAATTCCCTATAAATTCCATTATTCCAGGCATAACATATTTAAAAGTAAAAATAGCAAAAACAATCGATAATAAAAAAGCAACTATAGGATAAACACAAGCTCCCATAACTTTTCTATCTATTTCTATTTGTTTTAACATAGCTTTTTCAAGATTAGTAAGAATCTCTACAATTTTACCATTTTCTTCTCCAACTTTTATAGAAGCAATATAAATTTTATCAAACATCCAAGGATAATAAGACATAGAATCTGATATTCTCATACCTTGAGTTATTTTATATATGATTCCTCTTATAACTTTTTTAATGATTTTTTTTGGTGTCTGATCTGCTATAATTGAAAGTGCTTTAATTATCTCTAAACCTGAGCTAAGAGCTGAACGAAGTTGACTTGTAAATAAATAGACATCAAATTTATCAATAGGATCAAAAATATATTCCAAAACATCTCTATCAATAATCTTATTTTTTTCTATAAAAATTTTTTCTTCTTCTTTATTTTCTTTACTTTCAAGCGACATATGTTAACCTTTCAATACAAAAAAAGAGGAAAGCTCATTTATTTTTTATATCAATAGATAAGCAATCCCCTTTAAATTAATATCAATTATTTTGCCGTTTCTTCTCCTGATTCAGGTTCATTTTTCTGCTCTTCTTTTTGAGCTTCATCTTTAGATTCTTTTTCAACTGGAGGTTTTTTAAATTCTACACCTGTTGAAGCTCTCTTTTTCAAAAGTTCTTCAGCAAGTTTACCATCACCCAACTTTTCTGCAGTCTTCAATCCAAAATCATAATATAAAGCAGCTTGAGCCTTGTTATTCTGCTTCATTGCAATATCACCAGACATTGAATAAATCTGTGGAGCAACCATTATATAATCATAAGGAATTGTTGCAAGTTGTGATTCATCATTTTTGTCTTTTACTTCATTAGCTGCTGAATATGCCATAATAGAATTAGAAAAAACATTATTAGCCACAGCTAATGTTTCTCTTGCCTCATCTAATTTACCTTTATCTATCTGGTCTTGAGCAACAAGCAATAACAACACAATATTATTTCCATCATATTTCATTGCTGTATCAACATATTGTTCAACTTCATTGTATTTTCCAGTATTTGCCTTTGCTATAATATAATTAGACAAAAGAGGTACAAAATCAGAATTTTCAAGAACAACCCCATCAGCACTCTCAGTTTCTATCAATTTTTTAGCAGTTTCTTCTATTTTATCTTTTGGAGCATCTAAAATTTCTTTTACATTTTTATCTTTTAATGCCAAATCTATAACTTTTTGATATTGTTCTGTTTGGATATATAATTTTGATAAATCAGAACAATTTCTATCTATTTCAGAATAATCTGAAATATCTGCATTATCAGTATTTTCACTATTCTCCCCAATAATTCCCATTTTATTAAGAACTATTTCATAGTGCTTTATAGCTTCTGCTCTGTGTTTCTCAAACTTAGAATGTTTTTCCAATAATTTATCACGATTTGGTTCTTCTTTGTCTTCAGAAGTAAAAATTTCACTCATAATTCTATTAGCCAAAGATTCTGAAGCATAAGCATAGCCTTCATGGTTAGCAATAGAATCCTCTTCATCTAATGACTTTTTAGCTCTTTCCAAAATTTTATCGAGATTATTTCTATCTTTTTCCAAATTTTCTGATTCAATTTGATTTGTACTCTTTCCTGAACAACTTGTCATAGATGTTACTCCTATACAAGTAGCAGCAAAAGCAAGAACTAATATCCAAGTTATCAATAATTTATTATTCTGAAAAAAATTACCAGATTGACTCAGGTCCTTACCTTCTTCTACAGGTTCAACTTCTGGCTCTTCTATTCTTTTCTTTTTACTTTTTTTTATGATTCTTGTCATTTAAACTATATCTCCCTTTAATTTTTTTTAAATTATTTTTTAGTCAATTCAAAAGCCTCTAAAAAAGCCTTCTTTGTTTGGGTACCTGGCATCTCAGCAAGTACAATTCCATCTTTTGAAATAAGGACTGTATGAGGAACTACATTTACAGAATATGAATCCGTAACTTTAGAACCTAAATCATAAAGATTTAGAAAATCGACATTACAATTTTTAAAAACAGCTTTTCTTTCAGATGAATTTGCATCACTTGAAATACCAATTACTTCAATTTCATCACCAAGTTCTTTTTTTATTTTTCCTAAAAGTCTTATATCTTCAAAAGCAGGTTTATAAAGTGGATCCCAAAATATAACAAAAACATTTTTGCCTTTAAATGAAGAAAGAGAAACTTCTTTTGAATCAACATTTGTCAATTTAAAATCAGGAGCTTTTTTCCCTCTTAAAACTTCTGAAGTCAAAAGTTTTTTCTTCATTTCTCCTGCCTTTAAAATATTTTTTCCCTTTGTTTCAAAAACAAATATTTTCTTATCTAAATTAGGATTTACCTCTGCTATATCAATCTTTTCTTCAGATGAAAACAATAGCTTTTCTGAATCAGAAAGCGAATAGACTTCTATTTTATTTCCTACAATCAAAAAACGCTCAGAATCGATAAAAAGTGTTTGTTTAACCCCTGTTTCAAAACTGATATTTAAAACATAGCATTTTTTTTCATTATACTTTTTAAAAGATTTTTCAACTTCAGATTTTATTATATAATCAGAAGGAAATCTGCCATCCATTAAAAAGAATTCATTTACAACAGACTCAGCAGAATATAAAGACGAAGCAGAAAGCCTCGAATATATCATAGATACTTTTTTAGCCGTATCCCTTACATTTACATCTTTAGAATCATTAAAATTTAAAAATAAACTTGTGCCATCAGAAATAATCAATGCCTTATTATTTTCGCCTACTGTTGTAATTTTTAAATAATTAGGTTTTAAATAATCAGTATTTGTTGTAACTTTTGATTCCTTATCTTTACTATCTTTTGAAACATATACAGAAGATTCAGAAAATGAATTCATTGATGAATAAGTTGTCTTCAATTTAGAAATTAATTCTTCTGAAGTTATATTTACAGAAGAAGAACAAGCTGACAAAGAATATATAAGAAAAAATCCTGTCAAAATAAAAACTAAAAAACGCTTCATAAAAAATCCTATTATTAATAAAAATCTAAAAGACTTTCTATAAAGTTAATAAAAAAACCTGCAAAAATATTTTTTAAACAAAAAGACTATCCAATCATTTCGATAAAACTTTCGATTCTGATTTTTAATCTTTCATCCAATTTAGTTGGTCTATCACCTTCAAGAAAAAGAGTTGGAATATTTACAGATTTCTTTAAAAGAACATGCTCCATTTGGTGATGACAAAAAGACTGGGTATAATGAATAATTCCATCAAGATGTCGAGTTTCTATTTGTTTTTTAATATCTTGAAGTCTAAATGTAAAACTATATGGATAGGCATAATTTAAATATCTATCAATAAAATCCCCTTCTCTATTTGGAATAGAAAATTGCCTTTGAGTTTCATTATATATAACTCTTGCCCCTTTACTCTCAAGATATTCATATAAATCAGAAAAAATTGGAGGAACTCCAACAAGTCCGATTCTCAAAAAATCTTTTTTTTCTTTTCTTCTTTCTGCTATTTTTAAAAAATTATCAAGTCTATTTTCATAATCTTTGGGATTTCCTTCAAAATCACTCGAATTAACAAGCCATAAATGATTTTCAAGACCTGTAATTTTTCCATCATGCCAAGACAAAAAATCGAGATAATCAAGTTTTTCTCTTATTTTGTCAAGTTCATAAGCTGTTTTTAATGCTTCTTCTAATGTAACTCCGAAATAATTTAATAATTCAAAAATATGTTCTTCAAGTTTTTTCCTATTTCTGTCAAAAGGATAGCCAAAAGTTATTATCTTTTTTCCGATTCGCTCTAAAAGCTCAGCAAGTGGTCTTGAATTGGAACAATCGCCATCAGTAACAACCACTATTTCTTTTAGATCATCTCTCGATTTTGCAGAAGAATAAATACCTTTCACCCAACTGCAGAGAGTTGATGGAAATCCCTCTTTTTCTGCAGAATAAACAAAATCATTGGGAATTGGAGATGTTATAAAAATATTATTTAAATCAACAGGAATAGCACCTGCTGAATAAATTATCTCAGAAGGAATTGTCGTTGTAATACCTATTTTTCTCATATTTTCCCTTTATTATTATAACAATTTTCAAAAATACTAATACTCTAATATTTTTATTTTTTTAGGTACAATGCAACGAACGAAATAGAGCAAAGCGGAGCCTGTAGTGAGTGTATTGTACCTAAAAATAAAAAATTCAGTATTTTTAAAAATTTTTGTTTATAAAAAATTCTTTTATGCAAACAAAAAATCCCCTTTTTATATATTCTTTATAAATATAAAATATATTATCAAGTAAAAAAATTTTTGGGGTATAATAAAAGGAACGATTTCAATTTTCTATATTAGTTTCTATCAAAATGCACTTAGAAAAAGAATGGTTGTTTTTAGAAATTTAGATATAAACTTTAGGGTAAAATTGTTTAGTGAGTCTTATTATATCCCAAAACTAAAACTTGCAAATTCGTCATAAGTAAAAAGAAATATTAGCAAATAATACCAAATAAAAAAAAACATCCCTTTTTCTTATTTTTCAAATAAGAAAAAGGGATGTTTTTTTTTATGCTCTTGAATCAAAAATTGTATCAGATTCTCCCTCATAATTTAAAGAAGCAACTTCAAAACTTGAAAGCATTTTGCGAAGTTGTCTTATAATTCTTGAGTGAATCTGTGATACTCTCTGTTTTGATATTCCTATTTCTTGAGCTATTCTATCAAAAGAAAATCCTGAAAAATAACGAAGTTTAATAATCTTTGAATCTCTTTCAGGTAACGATTCAATAGCATTATAAATCTCCTGTCTCTGCTCTTTAAATTCGAGCTCTTCTGAAGGATTAGAATAACCATTATCTTGTACATAATCAAGAATCATACCCTCATCTTCATCAGAAGAAACAGGTTGTTCAAGAGATAAAAGATAAATACAACCCAAATCAGATATCAAATTATAGACATCAGATGTAGTCATATTCATCTCTTTAGCTATTTCAGCTTCAGAAGCCTCTCGTCCATGCATGACAGAAAAATTATCCATAGCTTTTTGTAAAGCCCTTGTTTTTTCTCTCGTACGCTCTGGAACCCAATCTAAAGCTCTTATGCTATTATATATAGCTCCTCTAACTATAGACATAGCATAAGTTTCAAACTTAATGCCTCTATCTATATCAAACTGCTCTATTGCTTTGATTAATCCAATTATTCCCTCGTTTACAAGATCGCCAAATTCAACAACTCCAAATTTTACTTTTCTAAAAATATTTGACGCTATGTTTTTGACAAAAGGCAGATAATATTCCGTCAAAAAGGCTTTTGACTCAGGATCTGCAGTATCTTTATATTTTTTCCATATACTGGCAAGATCATAATTCATGGATTTTCTCCGAGAATAATAAACTTATTTTTTATATCTTGAAAAGCACCACAATACCAAAATAGGTATCATGGTGCTTTTAATTCATTACAAAATCATCTTATCAAAAATCACTTACATAAGTTCTTTCATCTGTTGATAAAGAATATTTGCCATTCCGACACCACCAGAAGAAGCCATAGATTTTGCAACTTCTTCATACATCATATCTTCATAGGTGTCTTTTTCTTTGTTTCCTTCACCATCTGCCTTTGGAATAGATTTCTTCATTTCCTTCAACATTTGAGTAAGAAAAAGAGATTCAAACTGTTGACATGCGTCTTTTAGTTTGGTTTCGTCTTGTTTCTTTGAAGGTGCCAAATCAGCTGCTTCCTGCATAGGCTGAGGAGTAATTCCCTGAATCTGCATAATAAACCTCCATTATTTGCCGATTGATTTTTTAATTCAAAAACGGTTATTTCTGAAGCTGGCTTGCAGAGCGTGCCATTTCATCAGCAGCCTGAACGCCTTTTTGGTTCATTTCATAAGCACGCTGTGCTTGGACGATACTAATCATTTCTTCAATGACATTGACATTAGCTTTCTCAAGATGTCCCTGAGCTATTGAACCAAGACCTGATTCTCCAGCTGTACCTTTGAACATTTCTCCAGCGATAGGTGTTCTCTCAAAGAGATTGCTTCCCATTGCCTTTAAACCTGAAGGATTAAGGAATCTTACAAGTTCAAGTTTACCGATAACCTGTGGCTGTGTTGAAGAAATTGGAGTACCTTTGATTGTTCCGTCTGATTCTATTACGATGTTTGAAACATCTTTAGGAATTTTTACGCCTAATGAATAGCCAGAACCTGAAAGAAGATTACCTTCTCCGTCCATCTTGAGAGAACCGTCTCTTGTGTAAGCATGTTTGCCATTTGGCATTGTTACTTCAAAGAAACCTTGTCCCTGAATAGCTATATCCATATCTCTTCCTGTTTGAAGCAAACTTCCGTCTGTGAAAATCTGCTGTGTGCTTGATGCACGAACACCCATACCAATCTGAGTACCTGTTGTTGCTTCTGAACCAGGATCTTTTGTGTGTGAATAGAGAAGATCTTGGAAATCTATACGAGATTTTTTGTAACCTGTTGTCTGAATATTTGCAAGGTTGTTTGCTATATTATCAATGTTTGCCTGCTGTGCAGCCATACCTGATGCTGCAGTATAAAGACCTCTTAACATAGTTTTACACTCCTTATTATTTAAAATTTTTAAAAATTATTTAAAACTAACCTCTTGCTCTACCTGTTTCAGAAACTGTTTTCTGAATCATCTTGTCTTCAGCTTGAAGTGTTTTTTGGTTTGCTTCATAAGCTCTCATGATGTTCATCAAATCAACCATTGACTGAACTGCATTTACATTTGCCATTTCAAGGAAACCTTGTTTTACTGAAGCATCTGTTGCAACTCTACCCTGTCCATAGGAAGCAAAGTTATTTGAGCCGTCATGTTGAAGTCCTCTATTTGACATATTTGGATCAAATTCTGTGATCAAAAGTTTGTCAATTGTCTTTCCATCTACTTTGATAGAACCATCATTTGCAACTTCAAAACTTGTTCCATTAAGTTTAATCTTTCCATTATGTCCCATTACATTTGAACCATCTGCTGTTACAAGATAACCAGCATTGTCAAGTCTGAATGAGCCAGAGCGTGTGAATGTAAGACCATTCTTTCCCTGAATTGTGAAGAAAGATTTTCCATTATCGTCAAGTGCGAGATCAAATTGATTTCCTGTATTCTTTAATGAACCTTGTTCAAAAGATGTTGTTGAACGAGTATAAAGAGCTCCATTTGTCTCATAACCGACGGAAGCCTGTTGCATTTCATTACTCTTTGACATTGGATTTCTTGGCTTTCCTTGATTCATTTCTTTTGCCATAATGTCACTGAAAGAAGAGAAAACCATATTTTCTTTACGATATCCAGATGTTCCGACATTTGCAAGGTTATTGAGAATAACATCCTGCTTCATGTTCATAGCGAGCATTCCCATAGTAGCCTTATTTATTCCGTCATACATATTAAGCACCTCCGAAATTATTAATTGTTTTTTTAATTATACCCAAAACTGGATTTTTCCTTTAATTATTCTCACATTTTTTGTTTTTCAAAAAGTCTATCTAATTCTTCAACAAAATTACAAATTTCTGAAACAGTTAGTGATAATCTATCATATATCTCAGAATCTTTTTCTTCTAAATCATCTCTTTTATCTTGTTTGTCTACTTTTTCAACTAATTTAGAATCTTTTATGATTTCTTTTCCCTGTTTTTTTGCCTCAGATAAAATTTCTTCTGCATCTTCACCCTCAGCATATCGAACTATTTTATCTTTTCCATCTTCATCTTTTTGTACAAGAGCAACACGCTTCGTGTCTTCTTTTTCTTCTATATTATCCATAATTTAAAAACTCATATCAACCGATTCAACAACCCCAAAATCATCTGATGAAACAGCCATATTACTTTCTTCTCCTGCATATTCAAAGACACTCCAATCACCTTGTGCAAAACCAACATTATCTGCAAGGCGTTCCATAAGTGCTGGCATAAATTGTTCTGCAAATATACAAATTTCAGGAGAAACAAAACCAGCAGTAATATTTATAACACCTGACACAACAGAACCTTTAAAACGAACCTCATCTATATATCTTGTTGGTACAGCAAGTTCAAACTCAAAATTTTCTGGGTCTACAATTTTTCTGCCTTCATAATCTGTAGTATAAAATACTTTAAATTCAGCTGTAAAATTCGTATCATCTATTACAAGAGGAATCTGCATATAGAAAAAATTTTCAAGTCCTTCTCTTTTCCCCTTATTTATAAGCCTTTGTGCTGAAATTGAATCTTCAAGAGCTGAAAAAGATTTTTTTAGTTCATCACTAACCCCTGAACTTTTGTCAGAAAGAATCATCTTTCGCAATTCAAGCATCAAAGAATCAAGTTCTTCATCCCTACTTCCCATCATAAAATTCGGAAGATTCATTCCAGAATTACCTGCATTCTTTCTAAAAGCCCTCGCATTTTTTCTTATATCCGCCCCAGCTTCCATCATCATCTCACCTAACTTAGATGATGTTTTTGAAAAAATTTTCATTTTATCTGAAGCAAATTTGCCTTTTCCTTTTCCATCACATAATTTTCGTAATTCACCGTTAAAAGCAAATACACAAGCCCCAATATGAGGATTTACAGATATAAAATTTGAAAGAGTAGTTATATTCTGTGGCGTCTGAGGAAGAGAAGCAGATTTTAAAAAAGAAGCTGCTTTCATATCTCCTGCTGTTCCGCCATTTGGAAGAGATGCAAGAGAAGTTTTCAAAGAACCCATATTCTCTTTTGTCAAAGGAACTCCTGTCTGTACCATAGCCTTTGCAAGAGCTACATTTTCCTTTGTAAGAGGCATTTTCATTGTAGAAAGTGATGTTGTTACAGCCTCTTCTGTCATAGGAGTAAAAGAAGAAGCACGCAACATTGCAGCACCTTTATGTACCGCATTTCCTGACGAAAAAAACCTACCAACATTTGCTGGAGTATGAGTATTTGTTGGAGTAAATGTCGGTGTAAATCGAGGAGTAACTGGTAACTTAGGAGTAAAAGATTGCATTTGTGGCATTTGAGGATTCATTGGAAGACGCATCATAGGAGCATTTAATCCTACACCACCTTGCATGTTTTAATTTCCTCCTATTTTTTTTCCCTTTCCTTAAAGAAAGGATGGAATCTTTCCTTCTACTTTTTACAGTTACATTATAAAAAATTAATGTTAACATATTGTGAAATTATTATTACTGCTATGTTAACATTAATTTTTTAACTAATTATTTTTTTATAATATTTTTTCGAAATTCAAAAAATTGCCATACTCCCCATAAATTATGAACCGCTTTTTAAAAATTAATCCATAAAGCAGGTCGAACGAAAATTTCAAAACTAACATCACTACTGCTGACATTGCCTGTTCTACCTACAAGACAGACAACATTACCATAATTAGAATCAAGAGAGCGAAGCCACCACCAACTATAATTATCATCATCTAACCAATCGCTATTCTTTTTTGCATAATCAGTTGCTGTACACTTTCTCATTTCATCATTAACAAAATATTTTTTAGCTTCTTTTGTACTCAACAAAAATACATTATCAGTTGTACCAACATCTGAAAGATTAGAAGATTTTATATATTTCTTCTCTTTTTCATTAAAAGCCTTATTGTAAAAATCACCATTCAACCAAGAGCGAATTTCACTATTTTTCCAATTATTTGAATCATTATCAAAGCACTTGGCTTCAAGAGCATATCTCGAAATAAAAAGCATGTTATTGCCTTCTTTTGCCAATATTTGCCATTCTATAGGCTGTTCTTCACCTTTTGCATTCTGTGGATAATTGCCAAATTTCACATAATCGCCAACTTTTGCATCTTTAAGAAGATTAAAATTTATTGCTTGTTTTTGTTCTTGTTTTTGTTTATTTTCTTGTTTTTGTTCTGGTTTATTTGCCTGTTGATTTTCTTGTTGATATTCTTGCTGATTTCCTTGTTGATTTTCTTTTTGTTTTCCACAATTTGTACAGAATTTAGTTGTATTAACAGTTCCACAACTACAAGTCCAAATAGACTTAGCTGATCCACAAATACCACAAAAATTACCTGTATTTACTATTCCGCAAGTGCAAATCCATTCATCCTGACTTGATTGTATATTATTTTTACAACCTGTAAAAATAAAACATAAACACAAGATAATTAGCAATGTTATAAATTTATATTGTTCTTTCATAAAACCTTATCTTTTGTCCTCCCCTCAATAAAAAGAACAAATCTGTGAAGCATGTTTTTTATTATAACATGCAAAAAATAAAAAGGCAAATAAAAAACCGCCCAAAAGGACGGAAAAAAACTAAAGATTTATCCACAAAACAGGACGAATAACATAAATAGTAGAATTTACATCATAGTTACAAATACTACCAACATCTCCAACATTATAGACAATATTACTATCATTAGGGAAAGAAGAACGAAGCAACCAAAGACTATAACCAGCCTCGTCTCCTAAGCTACCATCATATACATAAGCACCTTTTTTCACAGCATATCCAGTTGCTTTACATCTTCTTA
>CADAWZ010000011.1 GCA_902791745.1 uncultured bacterium | reverse complement strand
TCTTCTGCAGGTTCTTCAACTTTAATTTCTTCTGCAGGTTCTTCAACTTTGATTTCTTCTGCAGGTTCTTCAACTTTGATTTCTTCTGCAGGTTCTTCAGCTTTGATTTCTTCTACAGGTTCTTCAACTTTAAACTTATCATTTATTTCATTTCCAAGAAGCAAATCTGTAGTTATCTTACCATTTTTAAACGAAAGAGTTATTTTTTTATCAGAAGACACAACACTATT
Organism: uncultured bacterium; assembly: GCA_902791745.1. Classification (GTDB taxonomy): domain Bacteria; phylum Vulcanimicrobiota; class CADAWZ01; order CADAWZ01; family CADAWZ01; genus CADAWZ01. Next base: position 27,522 of record CADAWZ010000011.1, on the reverse strand, counting down.
TAAAGAAGCATCTAAACTATCTTTCTTAACATCTAAAGCCTTATGTAAAAAAGAATAATTCTCATTTTCCTTGCGATTTCTTATTGCCTCATCAAGAGCAAATTTTAGAGAATTTTGAATTTCTTTAAATTTTAATTTCTGTTGTTCGTCTTCTTTCTTAAAAGAAATTTGTTTCTGTCTATCCTCATATAATTTCAAAGTAGAAGCTATTTTTATTTTTTTATTTTCATCTTCAAGTAATTTCTTTCGATCATCCTCTTTTATAACAAATTCTAATCTCCTCATCCCATCTTCAACATCAAAAGATTTTCTATCTTCCTGCTGATTCTTAGCTAAATTAATATCATTTTCTAAAACAAAGTTAGAATCAGAAATATCTATAATCTCTTCATTTTTCTCAACAATATTTTCTTCTGATTTATTATTTTCAATTTTATCTACAAAAACAATATTATTTTCTATAGAATTATCTGAAGTCTCATTCTTTTTATTTTTTTTTGTTTTATTAAGATTAAAAATATTTTTTAAATTAGTAAAAAAATTCTTTTTCTCATTTTTTTCATTATTAGGCATGAGTAATTATCCTTAATTCACATAATAATCAATATTATAACAGATAATAAAAAATTTAACAATACAATTTTTCAAATATACTAAAAAAATAAAATAAAGGAAATAAAATAATTTAAAAGAATTTTTAAAAAAATAAATAGATAAGAATATTAGAAAGGATATTATTGAAATGCAACCAACAACACTTATTTATTCTTCACATAACCGTTGCGAATATATCCACAGAACTTGGATAATAGAGCGTGCACTTCAAAGCATTGATAATAAAACAATATTTCACATTCCATTTTCTCAACACTCACTTCATGAACAAGAATATGATTTTAACAATTTCAAATGGTATTATGATAGATTCACACAATGGGGATTAAACTATTCTGTTTTCTATTGGACAGATTCATTAAAAAAGGAAGATATTGATCTATTTTTTCATAATTTATGGCACAGTCAAGTAGTTGTACTTGGTGGTGGAATGTCAACACTTGGAATTGCAAGATTCAAAAGAATAAGTGAAATATATTGCGGAGATAGTGACCTATTTAAAAAAGTCATTTTAGAAAGACAAAAAAGAGGTCTTTTAACTGTAGGATTTTCTGCAGGTGCAGACCAACTATGTGAATATCTCTGTGAAACTTGTACAGGAAGATTGAGAGACCCAAGAGGATTAGGAATTGCAAGAAATATCTCCTGCACTCTTCACCATGAAATGAACAGAATCGGAGAAGTTTACGAATTAGCCTATGCCCTTCCACAATGTATGGTTTTTGGTCTTCCAAATGATTCAGGTATAGCAGTTGCTCAAGAAACACTATGGTCAGGAAATACATTCCAAGCAATAGATTTTATAACAGACAACTCATGGGATATACCACAAGACCAATATCATATAAAGACAAGAATGGGTACAAAAATAGACCATATCTATAATGATGGCAGACACTGGGCATTTAACGGTGGAGATCGACTTTTGAGAGTTATTTCTCCAGATGGTCATTGGCAAAATGCTGTCATTATAACAAATAGAGGTAATATGATCGATTATTGGAGTCAAAGACAATCACAATACACATCAGAACGCGATTTTATAGACCACAATTAACAAATTATAATATAATCAGTAAAGCATGTATAAAAAAAGGGGGAAAAAGTAAATATTTTTTTTCCCCCCTTTTTTTATTGTTTCAATTTTTTGAAGTTTACATTTCTTGTAAAATACCAACCAGCTACTCCCCCAACAATAAGCAAAACCATTATAACAACTACTGTGTTAGATGTTTTGCGTGCTTTCTCTTTCTTTTCCTGTTCAACCTGTTGATCTACAGTAGGTGTAGGAGTAGGATTTTCAGAAGACTTTACAAAATTACTTGGAGTAGCAGAATTAGAGGAACTTCCGCCACTATTACTACTGGATTCCTCATGGATAAATGTAGGAGTTGAAATAGGAGAAGGTTCATGGGTATTCTCCTCAACTTTTCCCTGTAATCTTCGTTGTCTTGCTTTTCTCTGAGCTCTTGTCATAGGCTTTGTTCCACCTAATTCTTCTTGTCTAATTGCAGTAAAAGCATCAGCAACAATAGTCATAACAAACATAAACAACATCAAAAATACAAAATATTTTCCAAATTTAGAAGAAAACATGAAAAAATTTCCTTTCAAATAAAAACAATTTATTTATTATTTAATTTTTTATAAAAATATTCCTTTAAATAAAAAAGCCGAGGATATAAAATATTCTCGACTTTTATAAACTCAACTATATATTATTAATGATTGTTCCAATTTAATGATCCCTTATCAACATATGAAAGAACATTCCAACATAATGTAGAACTGGAAGCTCCGTAATTTTGACCAGTCATAGAAAAACAAGGAGCAGAATTTCCAAGAATATTGCTGTCAAAATCGAGAATCTGATTTACATAACCAAGTTGATTTACACGACTTCCATCAGCTGCTCTTATTCCAGCATCAGCATTTATATCACCAAATCTTGAAATAATCATTCCTCTAAAATTTAATGTTCCATTTGTATAGAGATGTGGAGTGAAATTATTAGGAAGAGAATTAGGTCTTATAGCTCCCATATAAGTATCTGCCCACATCATTTTTTTAGCACTATTGGGTATATCTGTATATTTATAATAAAAATATTGCCTATTTGTACCATCATCTGCTACGACATTACTTTCACTTACACCAAGTAATTGAGCCAAATTTTCATCCATCAACATTCCAAAATTTGTTTGAGATGCTTTAAAATCATTAAAATTAGGAAGAGAAGTATCACCTGGTGCAAAATCTTTAACAGGGTTAGCAGTAGTACCAAGAACAGTTTTTGCATCATTAAAATTATTTACATAATTTACATTTTTACTCAAATTATTAAAATCAAAACACATATTGTGACTTTCAGATGCTATAACTGCATCAACATTAAGAACATTCAAAGTAGGAGCTGATAATCCAAGGTCTGTTTTTGCTGTTTCAATAGAAGGTGTCTTTATATCTCCATTTGCTTGTACAAAACCATTATCTTTATCTTTATTAGGATTATGGTCCATATCGTTCAAAAGAACTCTATTTTTAGCAATAATACCTATAGAAGGGTTACTACCCTCTCTTGCAGTCAAATCGCCTATAATTGTAATATTTCCACTTGGCTGTTCTTCAACACCATAAGTAGGAAATCTATAAGTTTTATTATCTATATTAGATTGAGTTCTCTCTGTTGAAATAAATTTATTTTGTACACTACCAGAATATGGAATATTATTATTCAAACTCCAAACTCCTGTTACATCATTTAATTGAGCATCACGATATTTATAACCTGAACCATCCCAAACATTAGGGGAAGTCAATCTATCATCAAATATTCCAGTATGATTTGCATTATCAGCTTCTGTCTGAGGATTGACATCTGATACGATAGATACAGACTGTGAAGCCTCCCCTTTTACTTGAACATTTGCTCCTGCAACATAAATCATATTATTATGAATATTATCTGACCTTAAAGTAGTTTTTGTTGTAACTTCCTCTCTCCAGCCAGAAGCTTTAGTATTATCAGCAATATATGTTACCTCAGATATCTTATACTCATCATATGAACCATTATTCTTAGGGGTAATCTCTATTCTAAGAGTAGGAACTTCCATTGTATCATTTGCATACATTGGATCTGGTTTATAACTAGTAGAAGTATAATTAAAATATCCTGTTTTTCCTTCCATCATCTTTTTATAAATACCATCTTGAGCTTGATAATTACCAACACTATTACCTGTAATTCCAGAAAGTAATGACTTATCATTAACATTCCAAATAGTGTTAATATTTGATGTATCAGAAGCATCTTCAAATTTAGTTGTCTTACTTGTACATACATTATTAATCCACTCATTCTGGGTTTCAACTACTTTTGTTCCATTTACTAAATTGGAATAAACAGCTCTTTGATTTACAGTAGCTTTCTTAGCAATTTCTGGTAAATATTTATTTTCACCTTCAGAATTATAATTTTGCAATTTATTTTTAATGTAAGTTTCGCTACTACTATCACCTACAAATGCCTTATCAAGTGTAGAAAACTTTAAAATGCCTGCTGTATCAGCAGATGGGTTTGACGTCTTATAAGAAATTAAATTAGGATCATTCTTAAGTGATCGATTAGAAAAATTATTATTATCAAAATCTCTATTTATTTGTGGAGCTCCCCAACGATTTGTTGCAGTATTAAAATCATTATTATAAATAGTAGCTCCATCTACTCTAATTCCACCATCAAAACGAGTATGTTCATCAAGAAATGCAGCATCAGCAGTAAGGTCTTCCCAATTTGGATAGCCAAAATCTCCAATTTCCGCATGAGGGGAATTTGGAAAATCAGAAGCAACTACATTTTGATAAACAGAACCTGGATATGCACTTGAAACTCTAATTTTAATAGTTCTTGAAGCAACCATATTTTCAAGAATTGCCTCAAAATTATCTTCAAGAGGTGCATTTATATCTTTTATTATAGAAGTTACACCTATTTCATAATTAATATTGCCTGTTGATAATCTTATACCATCTATCTCAGGAGTAAGATTCAAAGCTTCAGGGGCAACAACTACTATCAAATGAGCAAATTTGCTAGGTTGTCTATCTGCACCAAATTCCACAGGAAATGCCTCATTCGTTCTAAAAATACTTACCCCTTCTCCATTATTTCTCAAAAAACCTCCAAAAAATCCACCGTATATATTATCAGGATTAGCAAGAGGAGTTAAAACAAGATTAAGATGATTTGGTATTGCACCACCTGTTTGAGACGTAAAATCTTCAACATTAAAGGGCAGGCTTATCAAATCATTCTCTTGATTTTTAAAAATATTATAAGAACCATCTAAAGACCTACTCCAATTTCTTGGATTTCCCATTGCATTTAACACCATATCAATTCCTGATTGTGCTGCGGAAAGTGCAACAGCTTCTTTTGCATAAGACCTCGCAACTTTAGCAGAACTTGCTGTCATTCCTATGTACGAAGAAGCAATAGCAACTGCAACGATAGAGACCATAAGGGTCATTATCAAAGCCACGCCAAGTTTTTTACGCTTAAAAACTTGCTTTTTCATAAAAATCCTCCTTGACAAAAACTTATTTACATAATTATAGCAAAATTTTGTATTATTTTCAAATTATTTACAGTGCAGATGTTCTTACAGAAACAGATGAATTCAATTCACAGAATTTATATAATTTTCTTACTGTTCTATTAAGAGGTGATAAATCATTAAAATCATTGATAAAAAGATCAAAAAAAGCTGGTCTAAAAGCTATGCCAGTATCAAGACCATCTCGAAAATATATATTAGGATTTACCAAAGCATTAATATCTTTAGAAGATTGAAAAACTATTACTTTGATATTATATTTATTAGGTGACAATTTTCCTGTATATTCATCAACATTTCTATCTGTTCTTAAATAAATAGCATCTCCAATATTAGGTAAAGAAACAATGGAATGTGAAAGATTATTATTTAAAGTCAAATTCCAATAAGTTCCAGTATTAGCCGGTCTTAACCAAAGTGGCATTCCATCTATAGCAAAATCTTTTCTCTGTGCTGAAGCTCCCTCCTGTCTTATACCTGGCCATGTGCCAGCATCATCCCAATCATAAACATTCCTATTAAGAACAGCTCTATTATCAACTAAATTTGTAACATATTCAATAACTTGAAAATTATTATTATTATCTTGAGAAATAAATATAAGCTTACCATTATTTTGAGTTGTAATAGTATTACTATAATTATTATTACCTACTCCCAAAATACCTATAGAAGCATGATAAGCTGGACTATAAGACATTGAACAAGACGATTTCTGCCCATGAGAAGGAAAAAGAACAGAAGAAGGGTAATGATATTTGTTTCCATCCAAAAGTAAACTTCCATTAAGAACTGTAGAAGATTGCAAATCAGTTGTAATTGCTGACATTATAGCTTTTGCATTATTATTTGCAGATTGTTGGGTTTTCTGAGCAACTGTGGAATCTAAAGTACTTTTTAAAATACCAGCTGTAGCAAGACACAAGCTTATCAATAAAACAGTAGCTATCATCACTTCAATAAGAGTAAAACCAAATTTAAAATATTTCTTTTTCATATTTTTACTCCTTTTAATAAACATTTTCAGTTCTCGTATTTACAAGCTGTATAAAACTATAATTAAAATCTTCTCTGTGTCCTAAAGGCGACCTATTAGCCCAACAAACAGAAACGACAATTCGAGCAACAATAGGTATTTTATTGCCATTTCCTGTTCTTTCACGGTTTGAATTATAAACAGGTTCATGTGGAGATACATCTATTCCCCTCGGTAAATGAATATTTCCAACATCTACACCATCATTAGCTAAAATAAAAAATGGTCTCACATTATAATTTGCCCGAACACTAGCTACTAAAGCATCATTATCACAAATAAAAAATGGACATACTGGATTTGTTATATTATTAGTGTTAGTAGCATCCCAATTACCAGCCAACTGATGATAAGGCCACTCTAAATTTCTCATTCTTTGCGTATTTAAATCGTTTAAAACTGGAGTTGGTACTGAACCATTAGAATAAACCAACGAATAACTTGCAATATTGCCAGCAGCAACATTTCCACTTGGAAATAATGGAATTGCTTGTATTTCCTCCATTATAGATTTTGCAATTTCAGTTGCTTTTGTTTTCTTATCAGTTGCCTCTGTTAATTTTTTCCCATTTGGATATACAAAAGCCAAAGACATCATAACCGTCATCAATAAGAGCATAGATACAACTATTTCAATAATACTAACCCCACGACAGTTTTTTTTGCTCTTTATTGGATACTTCATATAAAAGCCTCCTTATCGAATATTTTTTCTAAAAATTTTAAAAATTTGATACAAGACCGTAAATAGGCATGAAAACTGCAAGAAGAATAAACCCAATAATTCCTCCAAGACCTAAAATCATGATAGGCTCAATGACCGAAGCAAAACTCGAAAGTGCATATTCAACTTCTTGATCAAAATAATTTGCAAGTTTTTCCATAAGCATAGCAAGACTTCCAGTTTCTTCACCAATAGCGACCATGTTACTGACAATAGGTGGAAAAATATTACTTTCCATCATAGGCTGTGATAGACGAAGACCTGCTTTTAATCCCTCTTTAACATTAGAAAGCATGTCAGAAACTCTCTCATTACCAACAGCTCTTGCAACAATTTCAAGAGAATGTACTACTGGAACACCAGATGAAATAAGAGTTCCTAAAGTTCTACAAAATCTTGCTATAACAGTCTTTTTATTTATAGGTCCAATTATAGGAAGTTCCAATATAACCGTATCTCTAAATTTTCTGCCTTGTGGAGTTTTTAGATAAAAACTTGAAGATATCCAAATTATACTAACTAAAAGAACAAAACATACAATAAATGCAGGGTTTAATGCAGTATTTACAATCCACATCAAAATCTTAGTATAAATTGGAAGCTCTGTACCAAGTCCAGAAAATATTTCCATAAATTGAGGCAAAATATATAAAACAAGACCTATAACAACAACACAAGCAAAAAATAATACAAAGATAGGATAGGTCATGGCAGAAGAAACTTTCTTCCTCAGTGCATTATCCCTTTCCATCAAAGAAGCCAATCTATCTAATACTTCTCCTAATGCACCAGCCATTTCTCCTGCTTTAACAAGACTTATATACACGGGAGAAAAAACATCTGGATGTTTAGACAATGCCCTCGATAGTGAATATCCTGCTTTTATATCTTTTGTTATCTGTTCAATAGTCCTTGTAAGTTTTTCGCTATCCCCACCGATCATTAGTGCTTCAAGACTTCTTACCATTGACATTCCAGAATTAAAAAGAACAGCAAATTGTCTTGTAAAAATAGCGAGTGCAAAAACACTTACATGTTGAAAACGAGCAGTGATACTTCCTGCTTCTTCTAATGCACCACCGCCTTGCTCCTTTATGGACTTAACATTGTATTTCTGAGACCGTAAATCCCTTAAAACTTGCTCTTTACTTTGAGCATTTACAATACCAGAAACTGTTTTTCCCCTCGAGTCAGTGGCTTCATACACAAACTTTGGCATCTACCCAAGCCTCCCGGTATATTGGTTTTTAAAATTTAAAACAAATTACTGGCAGTAAATATTATAATATACTGCTTGTAAATGTAACACAAAAAACTTTTTTTTTCAAATATAAATTAAAATCATGTTCATAAATAAAGTTATTATATTATTAATTTTCTTTATTTGATAAACAGATGTTCACAGAACACATCAATTATGTTCTTTTTTCCCGTAATTTCCTTTATGCATTTGACATTGTATTTCTGAGATCGTAAATCCCTTAAAACTTGCTCTTTACTTTGAGCATTTACAATGCCAAAAACTGTTTTTCCCCTCGAGTCAGTGGCTTCATACGTAAACTTTGGCATCTACTTAAGCCTCCAGTAAATATTTATACTGCTTGTAAATAAACTTCTTATATTTTAATTTTCTTTTTGAGAAACAGATGTCCAAACAGCACATTGTGTTCTCTTTTTCTGAAGAATACAATCATATTCAGCTGGAATTTCAATACTATTATTTGTGAGATATGCATCGGCATGGCAACCACCACTACAATAATATCTCGCCCAACAAGAATTACATTTTGATTTTGTAAAAAGAATTGTCTTTTCAAATTTATCTCTTATTATATCAAAATTTTTATTATTTTCAAAGATATTTCCCATAGAAAATTCTTTCATATGAAGTCTATGACATGGATATATATTCCCATTAGGATCAATAGAAAGATATTCTACTCCTGCCCCACAGCCAGAAAGTCTCCTTGGAGAACAAAGAGGCGAATCAAGGTATATATTAAAATGGAAATAATCGACAGGAACTCCTTCTTTTCTTTTTTCAATAATAAATTTAGCGAGTTCTTCATATTTTTTACACAGTTCTTGTAAATGTTCATGCTTAACGGCCCATGAATCAGTAGATTTACCCTTTGCTGGTTCTAAAGAAAATCTATAAATACCATTGTCAACAAAAAAGCGACAAGTTTTTACAATGTCCATGGTATTTGGCGTAATTGTTCCTCTTACATAGTATGAATCGCCATTTCTTGATTTAATAGCTCTTTTTATGTTTGTAAAGGCAGTAGCCCAAACTGACTCACCAGTAGAAGATGGTCTATTTAAATCATTATATATTTTGTCACCATCAAGACTTAATATAAGGGAAATATTTTCTAAATTTAAAAATTCGAGTACATCCTCAGTTAGAAGAACAGCATTTGTTGTCAATGTAAATTTAATTCTATCTGTTTTTTTCTTTGCCTCAATGACAAATTTTTTAATCATGTCAAAATTAAGAAGAGGTTCACCACCAAAAAAATCAATCTGAAGGGTTGCTTCAGGATTACTTTTTTCAAGAAGAAAATTCAAAGATTGTAAAGCTGTTTCCAAAGACATATGTCCTGATAATTTTCCCTCACCATGGGCAAAACAATATATACATGACAAATTACAAGCCGAAGTAACATTTAAACATAAAGCCCTCAATGTTCTACCTGGCATAGAAGGAATATCATCTGCCGACATCTCTATTTCTTCTATTTTTTTCAATTCTAATTTCATTTTTTCTGCTAAATTTAAATCTTCAATAGTTCCATTATTTATCAAATCCACAAAATCAGAAGTTAAATTATATATCCCACCACAATAGCCAATGAGAAGATTTTTTCCTTCAAATGAAAATAAAGAAAATTTAGAGTTGTCAATAAGTGCCAATTTTTACTCCCCAAAAAAAACAAAAAGATATAAATAGAAATATTACAAAAATATATCTTATACAAATTCTTTCTGATTTCCTTTCAATCCTTCAGTTATAGTAATTTACAATTTTGTTACTTTTTTAATAAATAACTGCTGAAAATTTAAAAAAATATTATAAATTTCATTTCAAATTTTGATAAAATTCTTTGCCATGAATAAAATTAACCACTAAATTTAAATTATGTGCATTAAAAATTAATTTTTAAAATCTAAAATAAATTAAATTTGTTTTGAAAATTTGAAATAATATTATAAAAAAACTTGCATAAAAAAAAAAAATATGATATAATATCTCAGATTTTGGGCAATTAATACTTTTACAGCAATTTTAAAAATTACTGCAATAAAATTAATTAAATATAATTGCAATCAATATATAATTATTTTTAACAAAATGGAGGATATCTATAGTGGCTGAGAATACAAAAAAGAAAACACCTATAGAAGAAAAAAGACTTAAACAAGCAAAAAAACGCAATAAAATCAATAACGCAGCTAAAAGTGCTATTAAAACCGCAGTAAAAAAAGCAATAGCAGCTATTGAAACATCAAATGAGCAAGCAAAAGACCTTATAAGCAAAGCTTATAAAGTAATTGATACAGCTAAAGCTAAAGGTATAATAAAGAAAAATACTGCTTCTCGTAAGAAATCAAGACTTATGCGTAAACTTAACAAAGCAACTGTAGCAGAAGAAGTAAAAGCATAGTAAAATAAAGTCAAACAAAAAACTGCCACTCAAAAATTTGAATGGCAGTTTTGTTATTTTACACTATTTTTTGTTATTTACTTTTGCTTGTGCTGCAGCAAGTCTTGCAATTGGAACTCTATATGGTGAACAACTTACATAGTTTAAGCCGAGAAGATGACAGAATTCAACAGATGTTGGCTCTCCGCCATGTTCTCCACAGATACCAACTTCGAGGTCTGGATTTGCTTCTCTTCCGATTTTTACAGCGTTCTTCATAAGTCCGCCAACACCTTCTCTGTCGAGTTGGTGGAAAGGATCAACTTTTAAGAGACCTTTTTCGATATATACAGGAACAAATGTCTTAGCAACATCATCTCTACTATATCCAAATGTTGTCTGTGTCAAATCATTTGTACCAAATGAGAAGAACTGTGCATATTCAGCAAGTTTGTCAGCAACTACAGTAGCTCTTGGAAGTTCTACCATTGTACCGACCTTGTAATCAACAGTTACTCCCTGTTCTTCCATAACTTTCTTAGCTACTTCATCGACCATTTCTCTGTTGATTTTCATTTCACCAACGATTCCAACACCTGGGATCATGACTTCAGGCTTTACGTCAACGCCTTTTTTCTTCAATGTACAAGCTGCTTCAAATATTGCTCTTGCCTGCATTTTGTAAATTTCTGGGAATACGATTCCGAGACGGCAAACTCTGAGACCAAGCATTGGGTTTGCTTCATGCATTGAACGAAGTTTCTCGAGAAGAGCTTCTTTGTCAGCAAGTTCAGCAACTTCTTCTTTTGAAAGTTCTTTGAATTGCTTCTTTGTTTTTAGTTCGACTACCTTTGTCAATGTTTCTTCCATATCTGGCAAGAATTCATGTAGAGGTGGATCGAGAAGTCTTATGATTACCCAATAACCTTGCATTGCTTCGAGTATTCCCTCAAAATCGCCTCTCTGTACAGGAAGAAGTTTTCCAAGTGTTTCCATATATGTATTCCATGCGGATTCCATTTTCTTCTTCTGTGCTTCGATTTTTTCTTTTACTTCATCAGCCTTGCTTTCTTCTGTTTCAGCAAGTTGTTTTTCAAGACGATCGAGGACTCTCTTTCCTGCTTCTGCCTCACCAGCAACCATGATCATTTTTTGAACGATTGGGAGACGGTCTGTTTCCATGAACATATGTTCTGTTCTGCAGAGACCAATACCCTTTGCTCCCAAAGCTCTTGCTCTTCTTGCATCTTTTGGATTATCGGCATTTGCTCTTACGCCTATTTCCTTGACTTCATCAGCCCATTCAAGAATCTGTTTTGCTGCTGGAATCAATTCATCTGGATAAACTCTGGAAATCTTTCCTTCAAATACTTCACCAGTTGCTCCATCTATTGAGATGTAATCTCCCTCTTTGAAAACTTTACTACCAACATGGAATGTTTTTGAAGATAAATCAACTTTAATAGCTTCACAACCAACTACGCATGGGATACCCCAACCTCTTGCTACTAATGCAGCGTGTGATGTTGGTCCACCTGTGCTTGTCAAAATACCTTCTGCAACAGCCATACCTGAAGCGTCATCTGGAGATGTCTCTGGTCTTACGAGAACTATTTCTTTACCTTCTTTTTTCATTGCAACTGCATCTTCAGCCTCAAATACAACCATTCCACAGCCAGCACCAGGAGAAGCAGCTGTTCCTTTAGCAATCATTGCACCATCATTTACAGCTTTTGCTTTTGCTTCAGGTGTAAAATATGGGTGGAGAAGCATATCGATCTGTGCAGGTGTAACTCTACATACTGCTTCTTCTTTTGTTATAAGACCTTCATTGCAGAGGTCTACAGCAATATTTACAGCAGCAAGGGCTGTTCTCTTTGCATTTCTTGTCTGAAGCATGAAAAGTCTATTTTTCTCAACAGTAAATTCCATATCCTGTACATCTCTGTAGTGTTTTTCAAGTTTTGCAGCAATGTCTTTGAATTGTTCAAATGCTTCTGGATCTCTGTCTTTTAATGCTTCAAGTGGAAGAGGAGTTCTTACACCAGCAACAACATCTTCACCTTGTGCATTGAAGAGAACATCACCTGTTAGAACATTTTCACCTGTACTTGCATTTCTTGTGAAAGCAACACCTGTTGCACTATCATCTCCCATATTTCCAAAGACCATGCACTGTACATTTACTGCTGTTCCTAAATCGTGAGAAATTTTCTCTTTATTTCTATATACAACAGCTCTTGGGGTATTCCAAGAACGGAATACTGCTTCAATAGCAAGTCTTAACTGTTCCATTACATCTTCTGGAAAATCTTTACCAGTTTCTTTTAGAACATAAGCCTTGTAATCTTTTACAACTTCTTGAAGTTGTTCTGCTGTAAGTTTGGAATCTTCCTTTACACCAGCTTTTTCTTTATGTTCTGCAAGTATGTTTTCAAAATTTCTCTTAGGAAGTTCGAGAACGACATCGCTAAACATATGGATAAATCTGCGGTAAGCATCATATGCAAATCTCTCATTATTTGTGAGTTTTGCAAGACCTTTTACTGTTTCTGCATTAAGACCGAGATTTAAAATAGTATCCATCATACCAGGCATAGAAATTCTTGCTCCAGAACGGACAGATACAAGGAGAGGATTTTCAGCACATCCAAAGCCCTTATTCATCTTCTTTTCAAGAGCTTCCATATGTTTCTTTACTTCGTCCATCAAACCATCACGCATTTTCTTGCCAAGTTTGTAATACTCAACACACATTGTTGTTGGAATTGTAAAACCTGGAGGAACTGGGAAACCGAGCTTTGTCATCTCAGCAAGGTTTGCACCTTTACCACCGAGAAGATTTCTCATAGAAGCATCTCCCTCTTCAAATGCATAGACGATTTTGTCACAACAATTACAGTTTGTCATCGAATCACCTTCCAAAAAATATATAAAATTTTAACCATAGGTTAAATTAAGCCACAGCTTTTCTATTATACATTAATAATAGTATTGAATGCAATAGCAAAATATAACATTCAAAAAATTATATTTTTATAGAAAAAATCCTTTGAAAAATATTTTTTTAAAGGAAAAATAAATAATTCTAAAAGAATATTAAATATTATAATTAAAAACTCAATGAAGGGTTTCTTTAAAATATGAATTACCAAAATCAAAATATACTTGCTCCTACAAGAGTTTTAAATATATCTTCAAATGATTTTTTTCTTTCAATAACTGATGACTATAGGACAATAAATGTTAAATGGGAAGATGTTACCCATATAATAGCAGGAAAAATTAAAAGAAAAAATCCCCCATATAATTTGGTATTTTTTATAAAAGATTACAAAGAAGCATTTTTAATAGACTCTTCGTCATTTAATTTTAAAAGTTTTTTAGAACAATCAATAATAAAAAATGAATTAAAATTTTTAAAACTTACTAATCTATTTGTATCACAAGCCAACAAAGCTTTTATCGATTGGCCAACTGGAAACATGATACAAAATAAGGATGCAGAATATCTTCCAGAATTTGACAATAATCATTTATTAATTAATTATGCTATAAAAATAAGACAAACAGAAAAATTTGAAGAAAAAAAAGAAATAACAATTGTAAATGCTGAAAAATTAACTGTCATTTTTGAAAGACAACTCGAAGCACTAAGAAAAAAGAGAGAAAATGTCAAAATTAAATTAAACAAAGCAAGAGATTTATATTTATCATATTCACAAAATAAAAACGACAATTTTATACTTTCTCAATCATATAAAGAAATAGAAGATGCAATTTCTGTAGACCCAGGATATATAGATTTATATATATTTAAAGCAGATATATGTAGAGCTTTAAATAGACCTCAAAATTCACTTGATGCACTAATAGAAATAACAAAAAGAATTTCTGAAAACAAAATAGATGAAGCAGTTTCATTAAACATCTATTTATATATTGCAGACTTATATATAGAATTAGGAAATACAAAAAAAGCCTGCGAAATGTTGCAAAATTATAGTGGTATAACTCCAATAAAAGATATAAATCCTGAAATAACAGAAAAAATAGGAAATTACTTAGGAACAACAGATCCAAATTGGTATGAACCATTTGAGCAAGGATATCAATTATTTACAGAAGGAAATTATTTTAAAGCCATAGACTATTTTACCCAAACAATAGAAGCAATTCCAGATTTTCGTTGGTCATATCACTGGCTTGCTATGTGTTATTTAGGAATGAGCAATCTTTTATTGACAGTAGATATAATGAATAAAGCTAATTCAATATATCCGACATATACTACATTAACAGAACTTGGAATGATATATGAAAAATCAGAAGAATTTTCTGAAGCAAGTAATATATACCAACAGGCAATAGAATTTATGCCCAACTGCCCAGATGCTTATGTATATCTATCAAGATTACTTTTAAATCATGGTGGAGATGAAATATCTGCTCAAGATATGTTATTCAAATCTATTGATTTAGACCCATATAATGAATTTGTAGATGAAACTTATACACTAATAGCACAATTAGAGAAGACAAAAGAATCACATAAAGATTTATCCGAAAAAAGAAATAAAAAAATAGGCGACACTTTCAATGACCAGTATAAAATAGAAAACATTTTTGAAGGTGGTATGGGTATAGTTTATATAGTTAACGATTTAGATAATAATGATTACACTTATGCTATGAAGAGTTTTCAAGATAAATTTATGTGGAATGATTCAGTCGTTAAAATGTTTTATCATGAAGCTGAAATATGGGTAAGACTCGGCGAAAATCAAAATATTGTACAAGCTATTAAAGTTGAACCATTTGATGGAAAACCATATATCTTTCTTGAATATGTAAAAGGCACAGACTTAGAAGCAGTATTAAAAAAAGAAAAACTCGATCTTGAACAAATACTTGATTTTGCATTACAATTTTGTCAAGGAATGTCCTATGCTTATAAAACTTTAGGAGTTGTACACCAAGACATAAAACCTTCAAACTGTATGATAACGGAAGATGGTATTTTAAAAATTACTGATTTTGGTCTATGTAAAATATATTCTGAAGCAAAAGATGAAAATGACAAAAAAGCATTATCAAAATTTCACAAAACAAATATAACATCAAATAATTTAGAAAATAAAGAAGCAATAGCAGGCATGTCCTCTAATGTCATAGATTTTGGAATAAAAAACAACAAAAGCACTATAGAAGATAGCACTGCAGGTGGAAATGCTTCAAGAGTCGGTGGCACTATTCCATATATGGCTCCCGAGCTATTTACAGGTGAAGGAGAAGCTAATGCATTAACAGATATATATTCATTTGGATGTATGTTATATGAAATGATAACAAACAGAACACCTTTTGGAGATACAGATTTTGAAGCATGTATTGTAGGGCATATAAGCGAGATTCCACAAAATCCTTGTAGCGAAAGAGAAGATCTCCCTGATATATTAGGAGAAATAGCATTAAAGTGTCTTGAAAAAAAACCTGAAGATAGATTTAGTGATTTTAGTGAAGTCTTGATGACATTTACAAAATTATGTACAGCTCTTGGATTTGAGCCATATAATTTAGGAACAAAATCATCTGGAGATACACTCGAAAAAATGAAATACAGGGGTGAATCCTTGATGGTTTTAGAAAAATATACAGAAGCCTCAGAAATATTTACAAAAGCCTTAACTTTATATCCAAATAATTTAGAATTTCTGACAGAAAGAGCAGAATGTTACAGAGTAATAGGAAAATATAATGAATCTTATAAAGATTTATCTACTGTACTAAAACAAAATCCAAATAACTCAAAAGCATATTATTATTTGGGCTTATTATACATGTCAAACAAAAAATTTAAAGAAGCTCATAAATATTTATATACAGCATCTCAATTAAATCCAGATAATGCTGATATTTGGCTAAAATTGGGTTCTATGTACGATTTAGTAGGTGATTTTAACACAGCTTTAAAACACTATGATACCGCATTAAAATTAAATTCTAAAAATGCTGTTGCTTGGAACAATAAAGGCAATATTATGATGAAAGAAAATAAATATTTTGATGCATTGACCTGTTATACAAAAGCAATTGAAGCAAATCCAAGATATCAAATAGCCTGGTTCAATCAAGGAAATGTAAAACAAAAAATGAACCTACACATGGAAGCTATACAATCTTTTAAAAAATGCCTTGAATTAAATCCCAAATCACTCCAGTCAATGATTAGCCTTGCTATGTCAATGTCAAAAATGAAGTTATATAAAACTGCATTTACATATTTTGACGAGATTATGTCTTTAGATGATAAAAATAGTTATGTATATTTGCTAAAAGCAATATGTTATTATGAAAGTGGAAATACTGAAGAAGGATTTGGAGCTATCAAAAAAGCTGTAAAACTATCTCCAAATTCACTACAAGCCATTGAGTATATGTTTTATATGGCCATCACAATTCACTCATATAATGAAGCATTAAATTCATTTGTAAAATTACCAGAAGAAATGCAAAATCACAAAACAATAGCAAAATTTAGAGACATTATAAATGAAAGAGGCGTATTATTAAAAATATTCACTGAACAAACAGCAATATGGTTTGCAAATACAGAAATAAGAAATACAACAAAGAATGTTTTCGAAAATTTTGAAGAATTAATACAAAAATACAAAACAAATTATAACATAGATAACTTTATCATAAAAAGAAGGCTATACATCTTAAATAAAATATCAGGCAAGCAAGATCTAACAGAAAATGATAAAAAAAGTGGTATACAACTAATTGATGAATACAATATAGCGGAACTTGATAATGAAGCTACTATATATTCAGAATTATTTAAAAAACTAAAAAAAAGCAAAGGAAAAATTGAGACAATAGATTCACATAAAAATTTAAAAGATATCTATTCAAAAGCAATTAAACTAATGGAAAAAGAAGATTATACAAAATCTTTACAAGAATTCCAAAAAATAATACAAAAAGCTTGGGGAGACATCAATATTTGGAATTCAATAATAATTTGTAAAATAAAAATGAAAGATTACAAAGGTGCCTTAAACCTTATACATCAAACAATAGCCAGAGCCGGAATAGATATAAAATATTGGCTTCTAAAAGGATATCTTGAAGAAAAAAATAATGATAAATACGAAGCTTTTAAAACATTTATGACAGTTATATCAATATATCCATCATCAATAGAAGCTGTTTTAAAAATAATTTCAATATTACAAGAAATTGGAGCAGATAGAAAAGCTGGAATGTTTGCTTCCACAATGTTACCATTCTTTGATAGAATATCACTTGAGAATAATAAAGAAATATTTACAGTAAGTCTTCTAAATTTAGTAGCTGGAAGAAAAGACTTTGCAAAAAAATCACTTGCTTCTTTTTTAGAATTCAACAATTCCACAAAAGATTCAGAAATTCTATCTGTATATATAGATATTGCCGATGAAAATTTTGACTCTTCACTTGAAAAAATATCATCTTTTATTTCAAAGTTAGAGAATACCGAAGATTTTGCATTAAATCTGTCATATCTAATAAAAATGTATATATATATAAAAATGAAAAATGAAGAAAAAGCTATCGAAACATTCGACAAAATATCCACAAAATTTTCTTACTTTACAATGGCTGTTTATTATAAAATGATAGCATTAGTACAGCTAAACAACCCAGATATAGACATAAATGCAATAATTTCAAACTATGTATCAGAAAATCAGTTCAATTATTCACTTTGGGAAGCAAGAGGATATGTCTTAAGCCAAAATAAAGAAATAAAATATAAAGAAGCTATATGGGCTTATTCAAAAGCTCTTGAAATAGTTCCAACAGCTATAATCCCAAATATAAACTCAGGTTTATTAATGAATAAAATTGGTAATTATGAAGAAGCTATAAATTTCTTTAATAGAGTTCTCGAAATTGAACCAGATAACAAATATGCCATTCTATATAAATCAATATCACTTATGTTCAGTAAAAAATCTGAAGAAGCAATAGAATATTCTGAAAGACTAAAATGTACAAATTTAAGAAATGAATACATATACATAATCAAAGCTATAATATTAAAAGAGAATAACAAAATCAATGAATGCTTAAACGAAATTGAAAAAGCATTTGCAATAAACCCTTCAAATCCTGAAATATGGAATTTAAGAGGTATATTGATGAGAAAGACAAACAAACTAAATGATGAAATGTTTAGTTACAATAAAGCAATCGAATTAGATAATAATTGCATCTCAGCTTGTATAAATAAAGGAATATGCTTTATGGAAATGAAAAAATATGAAGATGCTAAAATTTTATTTGATAAAGCACTTAGTATAAATCCTGATAACTCCAATATATGGCGTGAAAGTGGAAAATGTCAATATTATTTAGAAAAATACAGAGATGCTATAAGATGTTATGATATTTGCATTCAACAAAATCAAAATGATTATGATGCTTATAATGGTAAGGCAGAAGCATTAGTAGCACTACAAAAATATTCAGAAGCTCTTACTGCAATAAAAAGATCTCTTGAAAAAAATGAAAATCAACCAAAAATATTAAACAATTTAGGAGTTATTTTATATAACCTTTCAAGAAAAGAAGAAGCGTACAATTCATTTGTAAAAGCTTTAAATCAAAATGAAATATATCAAGAAACAATATATAATCTACTTCTAATAACCACTGAAAAAAATAAAACAGAAGAATTTGAAACATATAAGAAAAAATATGTAGAATTATTTGGTTCAGAAAATTTACCTACAGAAGCAACATCAAAATATATGGAACTGCCATATACAAAAAATATAGTACCTTATGCTTATATAGATTTATCCAAACATTTTGATATGCAAGTAAAAAATCTTCCATATATATTTATTAAATCAGAAAAATATCTTGATTCATTTAAAAATTCTTATATAAATGCAAAATAAAGGGAATTACCAAATTTATATCAAATATATAAGGCAAATGTTAACACTATAATCTATTGAGGGTTACAAAAAAATGGATAGAATAGTAAAAGATAGCGAAGCTATCAAATCACTTAAACACAGAGTAATAATGCTTGTAAAAGATAAAAATTTTAATGAAGCAATTACAGTATTAAACGAAATAATAAGTATTGATCCAAGGAATTTCCAGTCAATATTTCAACTTGCACAAATATTTTTTGCACAAAAAAAGTTTGCAGAATGTGAAGTTACATGTCAAAAGGCTTTGATTGCTAAACCTGAAGACTTAAGACCATGGCTAATACTTGGAAATATTTTTGTAGCAACTGGTAATTTTGACAAAGTTGTTAATCAACTTCCAGTAGCTCTAACAATGCATCCTGATAATTTTCAACTAAACTATATAGTTGGTTATGGTTTTGCCAAAAAAGGAGATTTATATAAAGCTAAAAAATATCTCGATGTTGCTTCAAAAATACAACCCAACAATCCCAAAGTAAAACAGGCAATGGCAATTGTAAATAAAGCTATGTCGAGAAGATAACATATTTAATTTAATCAAAAAAAGGGCTTAGGTTATATTTGAACCTCTGCCCTTTTAATTATATCAAAAATTAGGATCAAAATCTTTAATAAATTGTGAATTCATATCTTTTTGAGATAATACAGGAGAATCTACATTCCATTCAACACCTATATCAGGATCATTCCAACGAATACCACAATCGCATTCTGGAGCATAATATTCATCTGTTTTATACATAACTTCACAATTTTCTTCAAGAGTTAAAAAACCATGGGCAAAACCTTTAGGTATGAAAAGCTGTTTTTTATTTTCTTCAGTCAATTCAATGCCAAACCATTTTAAATAATTTGGAGAAGATTTTCTAATATCAACAGCAACATCAAAAATTTTACCTCTAACGCATCTAACTAATTTTGATTGAGCTTTAGGATTCTTTTGAAAATGAAGACCTCTAAGAGTATATTTATGTTCAGATTTTGAATGATTATCTTGAACAAAATCACAAAAAAAACCCAATTTTTCAAGTTTAATTTTTGAATAACTTTCAAAAAACCAACCTCTTGAATCACCAAAAACTTTTGGAGTAATTATTAAAACTCCATCTAATTTTGTTTTTTCAATAAACATGACATCAACCTTTATTTATAGTTTAATAAAATAAATTTAAAATTATACTTCTTTTTATCAATATCTAAAACCTCTAAAAAGGAAAAATTACAAATGAATAAGTCAACAAAAAAAATAATCTCAATACTATTTTTTATATTTATATTTATATTCAATACAGGTTGTAATCAACAAAAAGAAGAAGAATATAAATTAACAATAGATGAAGTAACTATAACAATTCCTGAAGATTTTAAAACAAATGAAGAAAAAAATGAAATAATCTCTTTTTTATCAAATGATAATTTAAATAAAATAGACATAGAAAAAATAATAGATGAAACATATACAATAGATAGTGAAGTACAAAAAATAAAAGATATATACAAAAATAAAAATATAGAATTAACAGAAGTTTTAGTAAAAAAAGACCTTCCAAAAATAAGAGGATTAGTTGGAATTGACAAAGATACAACAATACACATATATATTATTGAAAATGGTAACACAAAAATAAAAATGAATTGTCAAGGAAATAATAGTTCTTCAGCTCTTGTATTTAGAAATATAGTTAAAATGATAACAATTAAAAAATAGCAAAAAAAAGAGTGATGTTTTTACATCACTCTTTTTTTTGCTATTTTTTCTTATCTATAAATATCTCATCTGGTAAATCAGAATTTATTTTATAATATCCATAAGATGCATTCCCTGTTGCCTTTATTCCCATTTTTGGAAAATTTGCTTCAACTTCCATACTGCCAAATAATTTAAATCCTTTGACATCTCTATAAGAACATCTTATATCAACTTCCCCTCCATTTTGATATGAATAAATCTGTCGAGGGAATAGCCAAGTTGTCCTATTTATATACATATCTATTTTTTGTAGATCTCCCCTACCCTCTACAGGTATCATTCTTAAAATAAAACAATCTGAAAACTCACCTTCTCCATCAAAAATTTTCATAGTATATTTTGTAGGATCAGGTAAACTCCAGCCAAAAGCACTTGGATATTTAGAAAGAAAATCAGGAGCTTTTTTAAATTCTACTTTATAATGATCTGGTTCTTTAAAATAATATGTTCCTTCTAAATTAAAAGGCACTGCCAAAAATGAATATTTAGTTTTTACAACAGCTGTAATTGGACATGTATAATCCTTAAGTCCTTTATTTACATTTTGCATTTTCTCGACAATTTTAAAAGCCTGACTTCTTCTCAATGAAGAACCAGATGATGGCAAAACAAAATCATCCGATGTCGAATTTTCTATTTTTTTATCATTATCTACATCTTTTTTATCGTTGTCTTTAACTTCTACATCTTTTTTATCATTGTCTTTGACTTCTACATCTTTTTTATCATTGTCTTTAACTTTTACATCTTTTTTATCGTTGTCTTCGACTTCTACATCTTTTTTATCGTTGTCTTTGACTTCTACATCTTCTTTATCGTTATCTTTAACTTCTGCATTATTTAAAGACGGAATTTTTATAACAACTGGCTTCTTTACATCTATATTTATAGTTTTTTGTTCATCCCCTGCAAAAACAGGAAAAAACAAAACAGTAAAAAAACTTAAAATAAAAAATATCTTTTTCATATTTTCATCTTCCTTCAATTTTTTTTATAACAACACTTAATCTATATCACTTTCATCTTCATCATTGTTAATATCTTTATTGTCGCTCTTTTTATCATCTTTATTTTCTTTATCTAAACTATCATCTTTATTTTCAACAACTTTATCATTGTTTTCTTTATCTTTATCATTATTTTCAGAATCAACAGCCTTAATTTCAATAGGCTTTACTTCCAATGGCTTTACAAGAACACAAGAAGCCACAACTTCCCCTGATTCATTTAAAGCAGAAACTGTTTTACCAGCAAATTCTTTTTCTATATAGAAAGACATCGAACCAGCAGTTGGAATATTTAATTCTTTTGAATACAATTCTGAAGTATTATCTTCATCATATATTACAAATTTAAATTTTCCATCAGAAACTCTATTACCATTGTCATCTTCACATGTAAAATCAACTTTATAATTATCTGAATTTGCCATTTTTTTATAAGTTGAAACCATTTCAAAATAAGCAGGTTTACTTGCAATAAATCGTCCATTTAAAATTTTCTCTGAAGAAACACCACATACTGCAAATATATAAAAATTTCCACATTTTTTAGTATTACCTATCTTAAAATCAGCTTTTCCAGAAGATGTCTTTACAAAAAATGGGAATTCTCCAAAAGAAGGAATAATCTTGACATCAGTGCCATCTTCAACAGGAGTTCCATCTGCATATGAAACAGATAATGTAACTGAAGCACAGTCAATTCCATCTGCTTTAATATCTGTTTTGTCACTATTTATAAGTTTAATTATATAAGGTGCAAGCATTTTTTCTTTTGAATAAAGACATAAAAAATTTCCAACTGGTCTTTCATATCGAGAAACTCCAACAGGTTTAGAAACATCCATACCTAAAATATCCATAGCAGAAGACCCACCACCATCAAAATTCATTGCATTTAAAATGCCATTTGAAGATAATTTTGTGGCAAAATCTATCAATTTCATTCCCTCACTATGGCTATCATTATATCCAGTAGCAGTAAACAAATGAATATTTCCAGCAGAATCTATTCCAACAGCTGTTCTACCAGCTCTATGTGTTATATCGTTTCCACCTTTACCTAATCCTTCTTCATCTGCTGTCATCTTTGTACAACCATTTGAAACTAAATTAGGTCCTCCTCCAAGAACAAAAGCAACATTATTCAATGACATTCCATCAGATGTAAAAATATTTCCAGATTTTGCAGTAATTTTGTCAATTATAGGACTCCCATCCATACGTATTCCAAAACAAGTCCGAGGTGGTCTTCTTGAAACATGTGGAGCAATTAAATTTCCATATCTATATACAAGACCTAAAGGAGTTCCTCCCTCCCAAGCAAAAAAGCCTCCATTGACAGCAGCAATACATCCTGTTCTTTTTCTCGCATCTGTAACTTTTTCTCTTCCTTTAGTTCCTGATGCCATAGAAATATCAAAATAAGCTTGCCCTCTTGGAAAAGCTTTTATAGACAAATCATTAAATATCAAATAACCACTTGCATTTGCAGATTCTTCTGTATTTAAAATAATATCATTTGAAATTTTTGTTTTATATTTAACGGAAAAATTTCTATATAAATCAAAAACTATTCTATTTTTTCCTGAATCATTTAAAATAAGAAGTTTTACTTTATCTTTAGGTATTGGATAATTCAAATTAATATCAACAGCTAAAGATCTACAACCTCTTTTTGAAACAGCTAAGCCAATAAATAAATTATCTGAAGAATCTTTTAATTTAGATTTTACAGAAGGAGAAATATTAGCCCCAATAATAACAGCATTGATTGTAGGAGAAGGAAAAGACGAAGAAGAAAAATGACAATCTGCCTTATCTGACAAATCAAAAACAATTCTAACCTTTTCAGATGATTTACTATATCTAATATCCGTTACAACAGGCAAATTTTCAGCAAAAATATTAGAATAAAATACTATAAATAGCAAAAAAATATATAAACTAATTTTAAATTTATCTTTTAATATCATAACTTTCCCATTAATAATAAAGCAAGCAGAAATATTAACAAACTTTTCTGCCTGCTTATAAATTTTTCACAAATTGAAATTACTTCAATGCTTCAATAGCTTCTTCATTATTTACAAACATATTAAATATTTTTACAAGTCCAGTTATTTGGAAAATCTTTTTTATCTGAGGATTTGTACAAACAAGAACAATATTTCCATTGTGTTCTTTTACTTTTTTTAAAGTACCTATCAAAACTCCCAATCCTGTACTATCAACATATCTAACATCTTCAAGATTTACTACAATTTTATAAACTTCTTTTTCTATCAAAGAATTTATATGTTCTTTTACCTTAGGGGATGTATAAACATCTACATCTCCACATACATTTAAAATTTTACAACCTTCAGCATCTTTTACATCAACTTTTATATCCATAAAAACCTCAAATTATTTAGCATTGTCAGATTTAAGCTGTAAACGCTCTCTTGTTTTATTTATACCATCTTCAATATTCTTTTTGCCTTCTTCAATAGCCTTTTTGCCTTGTTCAACAGCATCATTTATAGCTTTTTTGCCTTGTTCAACAGCATCATTTATAGCTTTTGGTGCATTTTCAGCAAATTCTTTTACTTTTGTTTCAGCATTTTTATAAAATTTTTCTCCACCCTCTTTAAGCTTTGCACGTGTCTCTTCACCTGAATATGGAGCAAAAAGAATTCCAACAATAGCACCTACTGCGGCACCACAAATCATACCACACACAAAACTTGGAAATGACTTATTATCCATCACAAATATTCTCCTTTTATAAATTATTTATTACAACATTACAAATTATAATAAATTATATATTTAATTTGTGTTAATGTCAAGTAAAAAGAAAAATGGCTTTCATCCCACCCGCAAGCGTGTAGGTTTTCCGCCGCAAATTTATAACACAACTTTATAAATTATACAATATCTTTTTATAAAGTTTTACATTCCAAATATATTTGTATCCTCTTCCTCGACTGCCCCCTCAATAGCAGACTCAACTAATTTAGAATCATTTATAGGTATTAAAATTGACGATATCCAGTTTGTAGAATTAACAGCCCAACGTATTACAGCAGGCTCAAGAGCTATTTTTTTCCTACCAGCAATCCTACGAGCTAATTCTTCATTTTTTAAACTATCTTCCAAAGTTCCTAATGTTATGACACCTTTTCCAAGTTGTCCACAATAATCAATATATTTTTTTATATCATTAAAATTACTTGTATTATAATCAAAAACAATAAAATCATAATCTGCTTTTTTTATGACATATTTTAAAATTTTTGAAAGAGGTTCTTTTTCATTTTTTTTGACATGCACACCGATATATTTAACTTTTTTTTGCTTTTTTAATTTATAAAAAGCCTTAAAAATATCATGTTTTTCTAAATATTTAACTTCTCTTATTTCATCAATTATAATACAATCAATAAAATCTGCACTCAAATTTTTTAAGCTTGAATCAAACTGTCTTATGTAATCATTTTCTGAACTATTTACATCAGCTTTCCAATGTGTTGTCAACAAACATCTCTCTCTATATGCTGGAGTCAAATTTTCAGCAACAAATTTTTCACTACCTTCAACAAAAGGAGAAGTATTGATAAAACAAGCTCCCTCTCTAAGAGCTTTTTTAAAAGCAGACTTATCGTTAGATTCGTAAGTTCCTACATTTATTCCAATTATTCCAAGTTTAGTTCCCGTATTTCCAAATCTTCTCACAAGCATTTCATCTGCAGACAAAATACCATTTGAAACAAAAATCAACAAAAAAGAAAAAATTAAAATTTTTGTTAAAAATTTCATTTTTAAAATTCTCCAATTAAATATGTTAAGGCTGAAGTGCCTGTTCTTCAGAACCATCAACAGATATTGCAATTTCAATATCTTTATTTGGATAGATACTTCTCAATGTATTCTCAATTTGAGATCTTCGCTGGGTCATGTCAAAACTTCCACCACCTGAATTAAGATTTTTAGAAAAATCAGCAATAACTTTATTATTTTGAAATTTTACATAGTTTACAGAAGTATTTGTAGGAATAGAAGTATATAACCCATTTTCCTTTTCGTTCTCTTTCGGTCCAAAAATTAACATTTCAAGTGCTTTCTTAGCAACATCTTCCCTATTATCT
Organism: uncultured bacterium; assembly: GCA_902791745.1. Classification (GTDB taxonomy): domain Bacteria; phylum Vulcanimicrobiota; class CADAWZ01; order CADAWZ01; family CADAWZ01; genus CADAWZ01. The sequence goes on along the minus strand of CADAWZ010000011.1, from coordinate 998 downwards.
GCAGATATTTTAACTTCTGATGGATATGTAGTTTCAGGTTTTAAACCATCTGGATCTTCTTTTGAACTTGCATAATAAATAGATACAACAAGTTCCTGCGAAAGATTCACATTTTTTACAGGATTAGTATTTTTATTATCTACAGAATTAGTTTCATTAGCACCTACTTTTTGAGTAGTAGCAACTTCTTTCGTGTTTTCAACTTTTACTTCCGTTGTTTTTTGAGGTTCAACTTTTTTATTATCTTTATCTGTAAGAAAACATCCACTTAAAAAAATTGAAAAACAAATTAAAACAAAAAAAGAAAAAATATTTATATTTAAAATTTTTGTACTCATAATTATTTTCTAGTCCATTTTATTTCATTTTGGCTATCAATGTAAGACTTTATATTTTTTTTCAATAATGTCATAAAAATAAAAAGTTCCACTTTTATATACAAGTGCATATTTATTTAAATTCCAAAAGAAACCAAATTTAATCATTGAAGATTCAAGAGATGAAATCTCCTCCCACTTTATATCTGCTCGTAATCCATCAGTTGAGGTTTCAAGTCCCCAACTATGTGTAACAACAGGTTCACTTTTAAATATATGTTTTATCCTATTATAATCATTCCAAAAGAAACCTGCTAAACCACCAAAAGATAATAAACCTATACCTGCAAGAGCTACATTAGTAGTCTTCGAGGAATCCGTTGATAATTTATTATTAGAAGAATCATCTTTAGGTTGAATAAATAAAATTAAAAATATCAAACTTACCACAGTAAAAAAAGATAGAGCCCAAGTAATCCAACCTATATATGCAATCATTTTCTTATTTTCTGGAAGATCATAAGAATAATACATCTTTTTATCTGTCTTATCGTCTGGTTTATTCATAAAAATCTTATCCCCTCTTATTTTGAAAAATTATCATATATTATTTTCGATATATAAGCAATAGAATTTCCTGCCTCAGAAGAATATCCCTGTTTTATTCTCCTTACAAAAACA
>CADAWZ010000010.1 GCA_902791745.1 uncultured bacterium | reverse complement strand
TACTAAATCAGCTGAACAAGGTTGTATTGAGGCAATGTACAATATTGCTGAAATGTATGAACAAGGTTATGGAGTAGAAAAAGATATAAATAAAGCTAAACAGTGGATAAATAAAGCTGAAGAAACACATGATGAGCTTTCTCATCATGATAATTCACATGCTCATTAATTGAACATTAGAGGAGAAGAGTATGACAAAATATTTTTTGAGCATAATACTTATTTTTTGATTTTTGTTTATTTTTTTTGTAAATACAAATTATTTGATCTTTTAAAATTCAAATAGATTATAGCAGAAAATGGTACAAATAGAAATAGAGTAAAGAAAAAAGAAATATTCTAAAATTAGACTCACAAGTAAACTCTGGTAATATAGATACTTAATTTCGTATAGGATTCTTATATTTAGAAAATTCACATTATGATAAGGGTTTTAAATATTTAAAAATGTCTGCAGGACTTGGAAATTTAACTGCAATTGATTATATTGAATATAAGTATCTTAATGGAGATTCCGAATTTGGAATTAAGAAAAATAATGCAGAGGCTTTTAAATGGTATTATAAAGCTTATTATAAATTTGGAGACATTGATTCTCTATTTGATTTAGCATTTTCAAAACGGAATGTTAAATTTAATAACCCTAAAATAATAGATGAATATAGATTTACAGGAATGTCTGAATTTATGATGGCTTATATGTATGAAGAGGGATTAGGAGCAGATAAAAATGTTTACAAAGCTATTGAATTATATAAAAAATTAGCAGAAAAAAATTTTAAATTAGCACAATATAGTCTTGCTTGTATATATGAACAGGGAAATGAAGTTAAAAAAGATAGTCAAGAAGCTGAATATTGGTATTCAAAAATAGGAAGCGAAGAAGAAATAAAAAAAATGTAAACAATTCATGAATGATATAAAAAAGGAAATATCAAATAATTTTACAGGGGGGTATAAATTTGTTTAGATATATAAAAATAATATTTCTTTTGTTTTTGTTCTGTTGTTTTATTTTTAATACAGGATGTTTAAAAAATAATAATGGAAATACCGCAGAAATTTCTAAATTATAGCAAAAGGCAAAATCAGGAGATTCAGAGGTTCAGTATTAACTTTCTATAAAGTATTTGATAGGTCAAGACATAAAACAAAATTATAATAAAGCATTTGAATATTATAAAAAGTCAGCAGAAAAAGGTTATGAAGAAGCTAAACAAAATTATGAAAGATTAAATAAAAATTAGTTAGCTCAATAAAAAAGTTGGTTGAAATTTTTTTTCAACCAACTTTTTTTATTGAGAGTTATTTTGCTTGTTCCTCTTGATATGAACCGCTTACAATAATTTTTAAATTGTCAGGATTTAAATATTTTCTTCCTGCATTATTTACATCTTCAAGTGTAAGGCTTTCATATTTTTTAGCAAGTTTAGTTATATAGTCGTCACTGAATCCATTATATTGAATTCTCTCTATAATATCCATTTGTGCATGTGGATTTCCTAAACTTACTAAGAATGAATTTGCTATAGAAGATTTTGCGTCGAGGAGTTCTTGTTCAGTTACTCCAGTTTTTAAAGTATCTTTCAATACTTCTTTTACTGATTCTATTACTTTGTCAACATTTTCAGAAGATGTTCCACCGACAATGTATAACAAAGGAGGATTTATTGTTGGACTATTTGCAGAATAAATTCCATAAACAAGGCTTTGTTTAACACGAATTTCTCTTCCAAGTCTGTTGTTTAATGTTCCACCACCTAATATTTTGTTGAAAACATCAAATGCACAATAATCTTCGTCTTTTATGTTTACACCATAACAACCAGCTAAAACTGTATTTTGCGTTTTATTTGGCATATATACATTTATGCGTTCAGGCTTTACTTCTGCTTTTACTGGTTTTGGAGCGATTGCTTTTTCACCTGTTTGCTTCCAAGATGCAAAATATTTAGTTGTGAGTTCTTTTGCTTGTTTTTTGTCTATGTCTCCAAGAAGAACTATAACGGTGTTTTCAGGTCTATAACAAGCTCTGTGAAATTCTTTTAAATCTTTGATTTTAAGATTTTTGAGAGATTCTACATTTCCACTTGCATGGTGTCCTCTCTGGTCTCCTTCAGGATAGATTACTTTTAAAAATTCTGTTATAGCTCTGTATGAAGGATCTGTGTTGCGTTCTTCGAGTACAGCTATTTTTTGTTTTAGACATTTTGTAAATTCTTCTTCTGGAAATGATGGATTTATCATCATATCTGAAAGAATTGAAAGGGCTGTATCTATTTTTTCTGTCAATGCCCAACCGCCAAAATTTGTTCTTTCTGTTCCGATTGAAAATCCTGTGCTTATAGCATTGAAATCTTTTATTTCAACAATTTCTTGATAAGTTTTTGATTTTGTTCCTCTTTCCAACATTGTTGAAGTAACAGAAGCAACACCTTCAAGTCCTTTTTTCTCCATAAATGATCCACAGTCTTTTATATAACCACCAATATGGATTGAAGGCATTGAGTGATTTTCTTTTACTATAACAGTTATTCCATTGTCGAGAGTGAATCTATCAAATTTGAAATCAACTAAACTTTCAATGTCATTTGATTGACTTGCTGGCTCATTGTTTATTTTTGATTTTTCATTTACAGGTTTAAAATGTGCCATTCCTGAACTACGATTTGATCTTACTGTGGATTCACCAGTTCCAAGACCTTTGAGATATCCGCTTGTATATTTATTGCTATCGAGATATTTTTTAGCAACTTGAGCAATATCTTCTGACTTTATTGTTTTTATTTTTTCTATAAATTTATTGAGATAAGAACTATCTCCTAATGCTCCATAATATACATAAGATAAAGCATGACGAGGTACTGTCTCATTCATTCTAATAAAACTTGCTGTCAAAGTATTTTTGACTTTTTCAAGCTCTTTGCCTGTTGGTGGATTGTCTTTTATTTTTTCTATTTCTTCGAATATTATTTTTTCGACTTCTTTAGGATCAGCATCTTTTGTAAGGCTTGCATCTATTGTAAAGATTCCAGGGTCTCTGCTGTCCCAGACATCTGTTGAAACTTCAGTAGCTTTTCCTGTCATGACAAGTGCTTTGTAAAGTCTTGAACTTTTACCTGAATACAATATTGAGTCAAGAACTTTTAAGGCATAATGGTCTTCACTTGTCAAATTGTCTGCATTAAAAACAAATGAAACATAAGATGTGTTTCCAGGGTCTTCCATATAGATACTTGCTTTGCTGACCATTTTGGGCTCTACTGCTTTAACTTCAGGAATTTTATCTCCTGCTTTGATTTTGCCAAAATATTTTTCGATTAATTTTTTAGCTTCTTTTGTTTCGAAATTGCCAGCTACTGACAAAATTGCATTATTTGGAACATAATATGTTTTATAATATTTGTAAATGTCATCTCTTGAAGCTGAATGTACATCATTTTTGTAGCCAATTACAGGCCATCTGTATGAATGACTTCTGAAATGTGCATTCAAAATTTCTTCACCCAAAACTGAGTCTGGATTATTTCTATATCCATCGAGTTCTGCTGTTACTATATTTTTTTCTTTTGCGATTGCTTCATCAGAAAGATTGCTATTTACCATTCTGTCTGATTCAAGTCTTAGTGCATCTTCAAGAAATTTTGCAGGAAGTGTTTCATAATAGACAGTTACATCGTAAGATGTAAAAGCATTATATTCTGCTCCACTTCTGTATAAAAGATTGTTGAGTTTTTCTTCTGGAAATGAATTTGTGCCTCTAAACAAGAGATGTTCCAATAAGTGAGATATCCCTGTTAGTCCTACTTGTTCATTTCTTGAACCTACTTTATAACCGATATAGACTGAAACTGCTGGGGTTGTAGTATCTCTTAAAAGATTTACAGTAAGCCCATTTTGAAGTGTATAAACTTCAGGTTCATTTGCTTTTTTAGCATTAAAATCAGCATTTGCAGAAGACATTGTTGTAACCATAGCCATCATTATTACCATGATGAAAAGCAATATGTTTGTTTTAAACATTATTCTGCTTTTTGTTCCTCCTTTTTTGATTTTTCTTTTTGTATTCGCCCATGCAATTTGATTACTTGCTTTGATATTTCAAATGCAATATATCCTAAAATACCTCCCAAAATTATTGTCCAAAGTATTCCTGCTGTAACTATCATAGGAAATGACAGTGAAGGGAATATTTTTTGTATACTATCAAATAATTTAGCTAAATTTTTACCTGCTGTTTTTCCTCCTAATATCCAAAATGATATAAAAGGAAATACCAAATTAAACATTTTGAGAGAAGCACCCGTTATAGCTCCTGTAATTGCATTTATAGGCAAAAAACATAATATTATTTCAGTTACAATACTTTCTCCAAAAATGGCAAGAGCAGGAGATAATTTAGACATCTCCCAACCATATACTAATTTTATAAATGCTGTTATAAATCCTATTGTAATTACAGTACCTCTTTTTTTTATTATTGAAAATGCTGTAAAATAAATTATCATTGCAGTTGTTGTAAGTACAATGCTTTTTCCATGCAGTCCAAAAGCATGCATGAATGAGCCAATACTTATTTCAACTGCTGAAGTAACGGATGCTAAAACAGCGATTAATGCTATTTCTTTTATTGTAAAATATTTCATATTTTTCTCTCTTCTGTCTCCTTTTGTTCATAAAAGCTATGAATTTACCAAGGCATGTTATTAATTCGGCTGTTAAATATAATTTGAATGAGCAACTTTTGTGCGGTACAATACATCGAACGATATGTTTTTTTCCATAGTAGTTTATTTCAATTAGAACTATGTATGCGGAAAAAAGAACTAGTGAGCGTATTGTACCCAAAAAGTTGTGATAGCAGAAATTAATCAATTATTTAATTATTTTCGAGTGAATTTGTTTCCTTGTTTTTGCTCCGTAATATTGGCTCTTCTTTTGGGACTTCAATAAAATTTTTATTATATAAATTCATGGCTTTTGTAACTCCCTGTTCTATTATACATTCTACAGCTTCATACACATGTGGAATTACATCATTTTCGAGAATTTCTATTTCTTTTTTAGAAAATCTTGAAAGAACAAAATTTATTGAAGATTCGCCAGATGGTAGTGGACCGATTCCAATTCTTATTCTTATAAAATTTCTTGTTCCTAATTCTGTTATTACACTTGTTATTCCGTTATGTCCTGCATCTGAGCCGTCTGTTCTGATTCTGACTGTTCCAACAGGAAGAGCAAAATCATCGTAAATTACAATTGTATTTTTAGGAGATATTTTATAAAAACTGCAAACTTCATTTAAACATTTACCAGATAGATTCATAAAAGTTTCAGGTTTTACGGTGAATATTTTTTTATTTGAGATAGAACCTTGCCAAATTCTACCCTGAAATTTTTTTTTGGAAAATTCTCCCCCTAATTTATTCGTTATATAATCTACACTCATAAATCCTGCATTATGTCTTGTTTTTTCATATTCCGATCCAGGATTGCCCAATCCTGCAATTACATAACAGTTATTATTTTCATTATTATTTATTTGCATAGTTTAGCCTCTTCACAAAAAAACAGGCTGTTTAGGTTTACAGCCTGTTTTTGTTTCTTATTTTGTCAAATGATTAACTAAGCTTCTTTAGCTTTTGCTACATGGTGGCAATGTTTGCACTGATTTTCTTTTGCTTCAGCAGTCTTTGCATTTTTCAATGCTTTTCTCATTTTTTCGATTACTTCAGCAGGAGCTTGTTCTCTGACAAGTTTGTTGAGGCGATTTCTTACGCTTCTTACATTTTTAATTGCTGGACATTCAGATCTTACAATTACTATACCATCTGATTTGAGTTGGCAACTGTTTACTACTTTTTTAGGGTTTTTTCTTCTTACTGGCATTTTAAGTCCTCCAAATATTTTTAGTATTATTTTAAAGGGTTTAGCGTACCTGTCGCTAAACTTCTCGCTTCTCATAAGTCTGTTTATTTATTTTTAAACAGACCTTATCCACGTTTAAACTAACGCCTTTTAAAAGAGAAGGCGAACACAATTAGATATTATACAATACACATTTTAAAAAATCAAGTGCTAAATAAAAAAATATTAATATTTTTTTAAAATTTTTTTAAAGGATTTTATTTTTTTAAATTTAAATTTAATTGAAATTTTTATTTTTCTATGGGGGAATTTATGAATAAAATAAAAAGTATTGCTATTTTGATTTTTTCTTTATTTTGTTTAGCTATATTTACAACGGCTTGTGGAGGTGGCAGTGATCACGATCTAAGCTATATATATGTTCCAGTCCCAGGAGCTACTGAGACTATAGCTCCAACTCCTGATCCAACACCAACTGTTGATCCAACTCCTGATCCAACAGTATCACCAACCCCAGATCCTACACCAGAAAAGTATGCTCTTGAACTATCAAATGTAAAGTTCACATTAGATGTTGGTGCAACAGATAATGTAACAGTTACATTAAATGGTGAAGATGTTACTGATTCAGTTACTTACACAGTTGATGAAGAGGCGATAGCAACAGTAGAAGGTGGCTTGATAACAGGAGTTTCTGCAGGAGTTGCTATTGTTAAAGTACATTCAGATAATGCCCAATCAGACGAAATTTTTGTTGTAAATGTAATTGATCCAATTTTGCCAAATCTTGAAGTTAAACCAAGTGAGATAACTGTTGGCGTAGGTGGCGAAGGTACAGTAGAAGTAACTTTAGAGAGTGAAACGGTTACTGATTCAGTTAATTACAAAGTTGCTGAGGAGGATGTTGCAACTGTAGAAGGTGGCACAATTAGTGGCTTAAGTGAAGGGAATACTACAGTAATAGTTTCACTTGACGGTGCAAATAGTGCAGTATTTACAGTAGAGGTAATATCAAATCCATTTGTAGATGCTGAAGAAGGTGATACTGTAACAATGGGCAGTTATTTTTATACTGCAGAGGGTGAAGTTCAGCCTATAGAATGGCAAGTATTGCATAAAGACACAGATAATAATCGTTTATTGGTAGTTTCAAAATATGTTCTTGATGGGCATAATATAGATCCTTATAGTGATAGTTATTCTTCATATAGTTGGGCTAATAGTGGTATTTGTAAATGGTTAAATAGCTATTTCTATAATACAGCTTTTAATGATGCAGAGAAAAGTTTTATATATTCAACTACACTTGAAGATGTCGATCCTGATGGTGGCACTTATAATGTCTTTTTGTTGAGTGGTAATACGAGCAATAGTGGTAATACGAGCAATAATGATGAGATATATACATATTTTACATCTAATGAAGCAAGAAAATGTAAGGCTACTCCTTATGCAGCAGATAGATGTTATTGTAAAGGTTACCCTTATTATTGGTTGCGTACTAAACAGTCGAACAAGCAAGTTTGCTATGTTGACGATACTGGTGCCGTCTACCGAGATGATGTATTCTTTAAGTTCTTTGGGGTTCGACCCGCTTTATGGATAAATCTTTAATTATAAATAAGTGTAATGAAATGTGCTGTGAAAAAAGATACAAAATTCACAGCACATTTTTTATCTCTACTTTATTATATCATTATATCACAATAAAAATACAATGTATTTTTTAAAAAATAAAAGAAATTTGACAAGTAGTATATAATATAATTATAAGTATAAGACGAAAGGATTTTTCATTTTTTTATGATTTCTGAGAAAAGATATACAGCTGATGTAGTTGTTGAAAAAGTAAAATTTATTTTATCTGAGTTAACAGGGATTTCAGATATTAATGGAATTAAGTTTACACCAGGTGATGAAAAAGGGGATGTTGTTTTTCCCTGTTTTGTTTTTGCAAAATCTATGAAAAAAAATCCTGCAGTTATAAGTGCAGAAATTTGTGAACAGATAAAAGAAAAAGGACTTGATGATATATTTTCTGATGTGAAAAATACAGGTGGTTATTTAAATTTTTTTCTTGATATGAAAAAATTTAATTCTGCTGTAGTTTCTGATTTTGTAAAATTCCAAGATAAATATGGTTCTCTTTCAAAGGGTGAAGGTAAAACAATTGTGATTGACTATTCAAGCCCAAATATAGCAAAACCATTTTCTGTTGGTCATCTTCGCTCAACAAATATTGGTTCTTCACTTTCTAAAATATTGCGTTTTGCTGGCTACAATGTTATTGGAGATAATCATTTGGGTGATTGGGGAACACAATTTGGAAAATTGATATATGCCTATAAAAATTGGGGTGATCCAAAAGTTATCGAAAAAGATCCAATAAAAGAGCTTTTAAATCTCTATGTCCGTTTTCATGAAGAAGCAGGATTAAACAGTGATGAACATCCAGAAGAAGATAATGAGCTTGAAGAAAAGGCAAGAGCATATTTTAAACAACTTGAAGATGGCGATCCTGAAATAACAAAGATTTGGAAATGGATGAGGGATATAAGTCTTAAAGACTTTGACAAAGTATATAAAATACTCAATGTTTCATTTGAGAAAATGCTCGGTGAAAGTTTCTATAATGACAAAATGGAAGAGATAAAAGAGATTGCCGAAGAAAAGGGACTTCTTGAGACAGATGAAGATGGTGTAAAATTAATTCGTCTCGATAAATTCGGTATTTCTACTCCTCTTTTGCTTCAGAAGAAAGATGGAGCAAGTCTATATGCAACAAGAGATCTTTCAGGTATTTTGTATAGAAAGAGAACTTGGAATCCAGAAGCAATATTATATGTTGTAGGTGAAGAACAGACACTGTATTTTAAACAGCTTATAAAAGCTGCTGAATTGCTCGGTCTTGATTCAAATTGTGTACACATAGCATTTGGTCTCATGATTCTTCCTGCTGAGGGTAAATTTTCTACAAGAAAGGGAAGAGTTATATTCCTTGAAGATGTATTGAAAGATGCTGTTGACCGTGCAAGAAAGATGATTGAAGACAGAGATTTTTCAGAGGAAAAGAAACAGGAAATAGCTCAAAAAGTTGGAATAGGTGCTGTCAAATACAATGATTTATCACAAAGTAGGGTAAAAACAGTTGGTTTTGATTGGGATAAAATGCTTTCAATGGATGGAAATAGCAGTCCGTATTTACAGTATAGTTATTCAAGAGCAAAGGCTGTTCTGAGAAAAGCAGAATATAATGGAGACAGAACTTGGAATGATTCAGTAGAACTTGAAAAAGACGAGAAGCAACTTTTAAATAGTCTTTCACAATTCCATTACATAGTTGAATCATCTGCTGTGCAATATTTTCCACATATAATAGCAAATTGGCTTTATGATTTGGCTCGTGATTTTACATCATTCTATACAAATGTGAGAATTGTATCATCAGAAGAGCCATACAGACAAAATCGTCTTATTTTGACAGATTTTTATTCATCTGTCATAAAAACTGGTCTTTCTCTTCTTGGTATTGAAACTTCAGAAGAAATGTAACTTAGAAAGGATTTTTTATGAATAAATTGCAAAATCAATTTCAAAATTCAGATCCGCTTTTTAATATGACATCTTCTCAAGAATTGAACAATTTTATTGAGAAAATAAAACAGTTGTATTCTATGGAAATTACTGATGAAGAATTTAAAGAAGCTATTGAGGATTTGGATAATTTTAGAAGAAGAGCAAGAAGCGTTATTGATGCACAATGTAAATCAAATGTTCTTTCTCCCGAAGAAAAAAAATCTATAGACCACATATTGATGAGGCTTTCAAGTGTAAAAAGTGCTTTAGAAGAAGTTCGTATATATTTTAAAGACGGTCAAAAAGAGCATATAGAATCTGGTTTAGGGAGATGTAAAAGATATTTTGAAGAAATGACTACAGAATCAGATAAGATTCAAAAAGGGCGTGAAGCTGAAAAAAGCAAATATTCAAAAGCTCCACTTCAAAATGAACTTATGCGTATTTGGTATGATGTAGCAAGAGGTAAATTGTCTTCTAAGATTTTTGCAGAAAAGTTGCATGATATCAAAAAAGGTTTAAAAGAATATTATAATTCTGCTGATGAATATTCTGAGGCAGATGTCGGTGCAAGATATTATTTACTAAACAGAGATGAAATAAGACAAGTTGTAAAAGATTATATAAAATCTCTTGAAGATGTTGAGAAATATATGGCTGATGGAAAATCTGCCGAGAAATATTTGTTGAAATCAAAAGAATTTGCAGAAAAATTATTGTATCATCAGGAAAAGATGTTAAATGAAGTTCCTACAAAGCGTTGTCCCAAATGTTCTAAAGAAAATGAAATGTCTGCAAAATATTGTTCAGCTTGTAATGCAATGTTGCCAGATGTTATGTAATTTAAGGAAGGTGCATAATGAAAATAAGGTTATTATTTTCAATTTTTTTATTTATATGTATTTTAGTTTCTGGATGTGGGAAAAAGATACCTAATTCAAGGGCTGAATTTCAAGAGATAGCATCGAAAGTTGAAATGGATATCGATCCTGCAAATGTAAGTGAATTTGAAATGTATCTACCTAAGGGATATATTGAATATATTCCTGATTCAAGAGAATATAAAAAGACGACAGTTACTCTTCCTTCAGGAAAGGAAAAAGAAGTAATATGTCCTTATGCTCAGCAGGGGTATAAAAAAAATGAATTGGAAGAATGGGCTGAAGGAATAGATAAGAGTATTCAAAATAGAAATAGTAATCAACATTCCAATGAAAATAGTCTTGATAAAAATTCTAAAGTATTTATCAATAAAGATAAGAAAATTTTGGTGTATGCTCTACATATCCCAGCGATAAAAGAATCGAAGGTTAACTTTGTTTTTGATAAACTCATAGACTATTCGTTTAAATCAATGAAAGATTCAATGAAAAAAAATTATTCAACTATGCAGGAATATGATTTTAGTTCCAGTTTTAGTGAAATAGATTTTATTTATTATTGTGATAAAAAAGAAAAAGATTCTCCTAATTATTTTAATTTAGCTTCAGTAAGAACTTCGACTGGAAGTGCTGTATTCTTCTCTTTTCAATTTGATAAAGATGAAAAAAATGACATTATAGCTACTTTATTATCAATAAAACCTGCTTCTAATAATCCTGTAAAATTTGACTCAGATGATTCAGTAAAGTCTGATTTAGATAGTGAAAGTAAAGAAAATAAATAAGAGTAAAGATATGTTTAAAATTGTAACAAATTCAGCTGAGGAAACTGAAAATTTTGGTAAAAAAATTGCAAACTTACTTCGTGGAGGAGATATAATCTCTTTCGGAGGAGATTTGGGAGTTGGCAAAACTTGTATGATAAGAGGAATAGCCCAAGGACTTGGTGTTAAATCAAATGTAACAAGTTCAAGTTTTGTTTTGATGAGAGTTCTTCAAGGAAGGCTTCCTGTTTATCATTTCGATCTTTATAGATTGTCTTCTGAAGATGAACTTTTTGACATAGGTTATGATGAATTTCTTTTTTCCGATGGGGTTTCTCTTGTTGAATGGTCAGATAGACTTGGAAACCTTATAGGAAATTCGTTTTTACATATTGACTTAGAATATGATTTTGATGATTCAAGAGATGATGGTGGTGTTTGCAGACGAATTATAACATTAACACCACATGGAGACCGTTTCCAAAAATTCATAGAGGAGCTAAAAAAATGAAAATTCTTACAATAGATTCTGCTTCTGAGTCTTTTTCTGTGTCAATTTTTGATGAAGACAAAATTTTATCTGAAGTATTTTTAAAAAAGACAGGAAAACAGTTGACATATTTAGCACAATCTCTTGATTATGCTTTTTTGATGTCGGGGTTAGATAGAAAAGATATTGAGCTTGTATGTGTCTCTTCTGGTCCAGGATCATTCACTGGAATAAGACTTGCTGAAGTTACAGCAATGACTTTTTCACAGATTATGTCAGTTCCTGTTGCTCCAATAAATACACTTGATTCTGTTTATGAAGCTGTCAAATTTTACAAAAGAAGTGTTGCTGTTGCATTTGATGCAAGGAGAGATGAAATTTTTACAGCAATATATGGAGATAATAAAAGACTTACAGATTATTTAGCTGTTTCTGTAAAAGAATTTAATGCACTTTTAAAGAAATATGAAGTTAAGTTTGTGACAGGTAATGCAATCACAAGATATGGAGCAAATATGAAAAATGTTGTTCCAGAAATTGAATTTGCAAATGAATTTTTTTGGTATCCACATGGTTTTGCTCTTGCATCTATTGGACTTGAAATGTATAACAATGGAAAAACAATCCCGTTTAACGAAGTTAGACCATTTTATATGAGAAAACCTGAAGCTGAAGAGACAAGAGAAAAAAAATTGAAAGAGCAGGCGAATAAAAAGGATGAGTGAAGGTCTTTTGACGATTTCTCCAATGACGAAGGAAGATATTCCTCGAATTAGAGAGATTGAAAAACAGTGTTTTACCGATATTTGGCCTGAAGATGGATTTCAAAGAGAACTTGACAATACAAAAATTGCATTTTATATAACAGCTTCTTTAGATGGAAAAATTATAGGTTATATGGGAAGTTGGATAATAATGGAGGAAGCTCATATAACTACATTTGCTGTCGATCCTGAATATCGAAATAGAAAAGTTGCTTCTACACTCATGCTTTGTTTTTTGCGAGAAGCTGTAAAACAGAATGTTCATTGGTCAACTCTTGAGGTGAGCGAAATAAACGAACATGCTATTAAATTATACACAAGATTTGGATATAAAACTGTCAGTGTCAGAAAAAAATATTATGGTGAACATGAAGATGCATTTTTAATGTGGCTTGGAAACATGCACTTGAAGTCTTTTTCTGACATGCTTGATGAGATTGAGAAAGAAATAAGTTAATGCTAATATTTCTTTCTACTCATGACGAAATTTTTTATTTTACTTTTTGGGTGCAAGATGTTCACTTTAACATTTTTCTCTTTTTATTTTTTAAAATTTTATTTAATATAGAAAATATTTTAACTAAGAGCTTTTTTTTAGTTTCTCCTATGAGAAAAAGTGATGCAGTTCACTACCTTGCATCCAAAAAGTTTATTTAAGCAATTAAATAAATGAAAATTTATAAAATATAAAAAAAATATAATAATAGCAATTAAAGTAACTCGTTGTGCTAATTAATATTTTAAAATCAATTAAACAGTCTCTTTTTAGTAGAGATGTCATTGCGAGGAAGTTGTGCGACCGTGGCAATCTTAACCACTTAATTTAAATTTAGTAATTTATAAAATAGATCAAGTACAGCATTCTAAATAAAGCATATCTACTTAAAAGACAAAAATAGAGGACAGACGAAAGAGGGGAAGAGAAAGAAGGGATTTGTATGATTTGGTTAGGAATTGAAACAAGTTGTGATGATACTTCTGTTGCATTGGTAAAGGATGGAAAAGAGATACTTGCAAATTTGATATCTTCTCAAATAGATATTCACAAAATTTATGGTGGAGTTGTTCCTGAAATAGCAAGTAGGAAGCATTTGGAAACGATAAATCCTCTTATACAAGAGGCTTTGAATGTTGCTAATATTGAATTTAAAGATATTGATGCAGTAGCTGTAAGTAATGGACCTGGTCTTATTGGTTCATTATTGGTAGGTGTCGCAGCTGCAAAGACATTGGCAACTACTTTAAATATACCTATTTTGGCAGTTAATCACTTACCAGCTCATATTTATGCAAATTTTCTTGAAGACCCTATTCCTGAGTTGCCAGCCCTTGCTCTTTTGATTTCAGGAGGGCATACATGTCTTGCTGTTATGGAAGAACATGGTAGATTTAAATTTTTGGGTGAGACAAGAGATGATGCTGTTGGGGAATGTTATGACAAATCTGCAAGAGTTATGAATCTTCCATATCCAGGTGGACCTGAAATAGATAGGCTTGCCAAAAGTGGAGATGGAAAAGCAATTAAATTCCCTCGTCCATATATGTCAGAAAGCAAATATGAATTTAGTTTTAGTGGTTTAAAAACTGCTGTTTTACAGTATTGCAGAAAAAATCCTGATTTTAATTTGTCTGATGCTTGTGCTTCTCTTCAAGAAGCTATTTCAGATGTTGTTGTTAGAAAAACAATAAATGCTATGAAAGATTTTAATTTAAAAAGATTGATGATTGCAGGAGGTGTTGCCTGTAATTCAGGAATTAGACAAAAATTTGAGATTGAGTGTAAAAAACGCAATTTTGAATTTTTTAGACCGAGACCTATTTTATGTACAGATAATGCTGCAATGGTTGCGTGTTGTGCTTATTATGAATATAATTGTGGAAAGAGAAGTGATCTTCTTCTTGATGTATATCCAGCGGCAAGTTGGGAAGATTATATAAATAAATAGGGAGGATTTATGAAAATTTTTAAAACTGTTGTTTTGAGTGCATTTTTATTTGTGGCAATGTATGCAATTGGTTTTTGTGATGTTGATTGGAGTAGTGTCAATTATCCAATAGTAAAATTTATGGCAAAATACTATGATGTTGAGCCAATAACTGTTGTTTCTGTTGGTCAGAGAATGGAAAAATATGATGATGATACTTCTGTTTTGTTATATCTTGCAAATAATGCGAGTGTAGATCCTTTTGAAATTTTAGAAAAAAGAATTGAAGGTAAGACTTGGGTTGAGCTTTTCAAAAAATATAAAGTAAAACTTACTCCATTGTTTTTAGAGGCAGGAAATAATATTCCTGAAAGATTTAGATATGCCTATGCACAATATGCGGCTCACAAAAAGAATCCAAATTATAAAATGAAATTGTATGATACTAATATTAGAGACCTTGTACAGTTAAATTTACTAAAAAAAGCATTCAATTTAGAACCAAGAAATGTTATGAAATCTGTAAATAATGGTGCTTCTTTCTCAGAAATAATAGATAATCAAATTGATAAACAAAATTTTGAATATGAATCAGAAGAAAGTGTTGATTCTGATATAGAGTAGATTTCACCTGCAATGCTTTGGTAAATTTTCAATTTTTATAGAAAATTATAGAAAATGTTCGCATGGTTTGTGCGAACATTTATTTTTTAGAGGTAAATAATGGATATTTTGAAAGATATTGATAAATTTGTTGATGAAAATAAAAATAAAATAATAAAATTTTTTGCAGATTGTATTGCAATAAAGTCATATACTTGTAATGAGAAAGAAATGGCTGATTTTCTGCTAAATTTTTTTCAAAGAAATAATATACATGCATTTAGAACAAAAAGAGGAAGTGTTTTATCAATAATTACTCCTAAAAGACAAGAATTAGAAAATGATTTTGGACATTATTTTGATTCACCATTTGAAGCTATTAGACACCATATTTCATTTTTAAAAGAAAATAATATAAACATTCTTTGCTATAATGCACATATGGATATAGTTGGCGAAGGTGATAGTAAACTTTGGACAAGTGATCCATTTTCTCTTGACATCAGAGAAGGAAAAATATATGGAAGAGGCACTTGCGATATGAAATGTTCACTTGTTGCTATGACTCAAGCTATGATTTTTGCAAATAATTCTGACTTGAAAGTAAAAAATGCTATATTAGGGTGTTTTGTTACAGAAGAAGAAGCTGCAGAAGGTCTTGCTTTTGAAGAGATTATTGTTGAATTGGGAATAATTCCAGATTTTGTTATTTTAGGAGAACCTACAGGCAATAAAATTTCTTTGGGACAGAGAGGAAAAGTAAAGTTTACCATTGAGGCAACAGGCAAAAGAGCTCACAGTTCTGTTCCTGAAAAAGGAATAAATGCTATTTATCCGCTTTCAGAGGATTTACTTGTAATAGATAAATTCAATCAAGAAGAATTTAAAAATTTTGCTAACGATGTAGTAAAAAGAAACTCTGTTGTTGTTACAAAAGTTATTACAGAACCTGACGATTCAAGCAGTGTTATAAGTTTTGCAAAGGCTGATGTTATTGCAAGACTTGCAAAAGGTGAAACTTTTTCGTCCTTGATTTGTAAATTATCAGCATATCCTACTTGGAAAGATTTAAAATACAATGTTGAGACTTACAATAAGCCTTCTTATACAGGTATTGTAAAAGATTGGAAAACTGAACATAAGGCATGGCTTACAGATAAAGATAATTTTTTTGTAAAAAAGTTATCATACTCTATAGAAAATGTAATTGATCAAAAAGTAGATTACACTATATGGCCATTTTCTACTGATGGAGTATTGTCTGCTTCAAGATGTAATATTCCAACAGTTGGATTTGGTGCAGGTTTTGAAAGTGTCTGTCATATAGTTGATGAATATGTTGATGAAAAAAAGTTTTTTGATTCATTAAAAGTTTATTCAATATTAATTTTTTGTTAAAAATGTTAATAAATATTAATAATATTTTATGCTTTTTTAATTTTATTAATGTTCTTTTTGATTATTAGAAAGTTATAATATATTTAATTAATTTTTGTCTTTCTTTGGAGGCTTTATATGAGTGAAATTTCTTCTGTTAGTTCTTCTAATTCAAATAATTATCAATCACAGACACATTCTACATCTTCTAAAAATAATGTCAACAATACAAGTCAAAGTCAGCAGTCGTCTAAGTCTCAACAGACTTCTAAGACCTCAACTATAAATACTACTGATAAAACACAACTATCCAGTGAAGCAAAAGCAAGCACGACTGCAAATGCTAATAATGCTTCACAATCTAATAAAAGTAATACGACAACAACTACAACAACAGCAAATTCTTCTACAAATACTCAGAATGCACAAACTCCACAAGAGGATCATGCAAGTCTTGTTATTTCTGGCTTGAGTGATTTTTTTGGAGATGGTTATGAGGGACAAGCCCATGACTATGTAAATAGTGGAAATGCAGAAAAAGATTTTAAATCAGTGGCTGGTGGTTTTATTCCTAATTTTGATGATCCTGCTAAAGGTGCAAAGACTTTTGCAACAGATGCTAAAATGGGATTAGGTTCTATATTGAGTGAAGGAAGTAAAGCAAATAATGCTTTGCAAAATATGACAGGTGGAGATTATGAAAATTTTGCTTCTAAATTAGGTGGAGCCAAAGATGGATTTGGTACAGTAGCAGGAGCAATAGGTGTTTTTCTTGATGGGAAAGATATTGCAGAAGGCATTACTAAAATGCATAATGGTGATGATAAAGGACAAGAACAAACAATTAAAGGTTCTGTTCACATGCTAAGAGATGCAAGAAATTTAAAAAATAGTGGAAAGGCAACTTTTAACAATATTAAAGATTTAGTTCAATCAGCCAAAAACGGAAGTAAGAATATAACAGAAGAAATTGCTAATAATGGAAATAAGGAAGTAGCAAAAGAGATAGCCGAATCAGGAAATAAGGAAGTAGTCAAAGAAATAGCTAAAGATGGAGATAAAGAGATAGCCAAAGAAGTTGCTAAAGATGGTGGTGAAGAAGTAGCCAAAGAAGTTGCTAAAGATGGTGGTGAGGAAGTAGCCAAAGAAATAGCTAAAGATGGTGGTGAGGAAGTAGCCAAAGAAATAGCTAAAGATGGTGGTGCAGAAGTAGCTAAAGAAATAGCTAAAGATGGTGGTGCAGAAGTAGCCAAAGAAATAGCTAAAGATGGTGGTGAGGAAGTAGCCAAAGAAATAGCTAAGAATGGAAGTCAAGAAGCTGTTGAAGCTATGGCAGAAACATTGTCTCCTGAAGCTGCTGAAGCAATATCTAAGTATAGTTCAAAAGCAACTGAAGCAATGATCAAAGCAAGTGATAAAGGTGCTGAAGCAATGATCAAAGCAAGTGATAAAGGTGCTGAAGCAATGATCAAAGCAAGTGATAGCAAAGTAACTGAAAAAATTGTTGAAGGAGCAGTAAAATCAGGCAATAAAGAAGTAGCTAAGGAAGTTGCTGAAGCAGGTGGCAAAGAAGTAGCCAAAGAAATAGTCGAAGCAGGTGGCAAAGAAGTAGCTAAAGAAGTTGCTGAAGCAGGTGGCAAAGAAGTAGCTAAGGAGATAGTTGAAGTAGGTGGCAAGGAAGTAGCCAAAGAGTTGGCTGAAGCAGGTGGCAAAGAAGTAGCCAAAGAGTTAGCTGAAGCAGGTGGCAAGGAAGTAGCCAAAGAGTTAGCCGAAGCAGGTGGCAAGGAAGTAGTCAAAGAGTTAGCCGAAGCAGGTGGCAAAGAATTAGCAGAAGGAGCTGCCGAAGCAGTAGCTAAAACTGCAGGCAAAGAATTAGCAGAAGGAGCTGTAGAAGGAGCAGCTAAGGCAGGAGCAAAAGGAGCAGGAAAAATTCTAAGTAAGGCTGCTGGTCCAGTCGTTTCTGCTGTTGTTGGAGGCGTTGATGGCTATTTTTCAGGAATGGATTATGCAGAGAAAAGAGGAGAAATAAAAAATGATGGCTCTGAGAAAGATAATGCTCTTAAAAAAGGAGCAGGAATAGGCGGAGCAACTGGTGGAGCCATTGGAAATGTTGCTGGAGATTTAGCAGGAGCATATATTGGAGCTGCTATTGGAAGTTGTATCTGTCCAGGAATTGGAACAGTAATTGGTGGCTTTATTGGCGGAATGATCGGAGGGCAGATAGGTGCAAGTGTTGGTGCTTATGCAGGTAGTGAAGCAGGTGTTATGATAGCAGATGCGGCTACAAAATAATTTGAAAACATTTTCTATTTTATACTTGACATAAAGAAAATGCTGTGCTATACTACAATTCAGTAAATTATCAAAGAAGAAGTGTCCGCTTCTCACCTTGCGGTTTTTATACTTCAAGGTTTTATGCAATTAATTTTATATTGCTATAATTAAAATTTGTATTTTTGCAAATTTTTATATTGTGTTGTTTTTGAAGCGGATTTTATCTAATCCGCTTTTTATTATTTTTATAGACATTTTCGGAGGTGGCATCATTTCAAAAGAGGTTAAGGTAAACAAAGAAATAAGAGCAAGACAGGTAAGAGTTATAGGAGAAAATGGCGAACAACTTGGTATTCTCCACATTAAAGAAGCACTTAGAGCAGCAGAGGAGCACTCTCTTGATTTAGTAGAAGTATCTCCTGCAGCAGAACCGCCTGTTTGTAAACTTATGGATTATGGTAAGTTCAGGTATGAACAAGCTAAAAAGGAAAAGGATTCAAAATTTAAGAGAAGAACTCTTGATGTAAAAGAAGTCAAATTGAGACCAAAGATTGATGACAATGATTTTAATGTCAAGAAAAATACAGCGGAGAGAATCCTTAAAACAGGAAATAAAGTAAAAATAACACTTATGTTCCGTGGTAGAGAGGTTGTTTATACAGAGCTTGGAAAACAACTAATGATGAAGCTTTCTGAAGAGCTTGAGCCAATATGTACAGTTGAAAGAGCTCCTAAATTAGAAGGCAGGAATATGATAATGATTCTTGCTCCGAAATCTGCATAGTGTGAGTAAAATATTTAGAAGGGTGGTTTTTGTTATGCCAAAGATTAAAACAAGAAAATCCGTAGCAAAAAGAATAAAAATAACAGGTACTGGAAAGATTCGTAGAATGAAACAGTTCAGTGGCTGTCATCACATTCGTGAAAATAAATCCCCAAAGAGAACAAGAGGATTCCGTAAAACAACTATAGCTGCTGATTCAAATGTTGCAAATATTTTGAAATCAGTTCCATATATGGCATAGTTTGGAGATTGTCATCAAAAAATTTTAGTTTGTAAAAAATAATTAAATTGGGGGAATAATAGAATGCCAAGAGTAAAAAGAGGCGTTAATGCTATAAAGAAGAGAAGAACAATTTTAAAGTTAGCCAAGGGCTACAGAGAAGTAAGACATAAACATATTAAAGCTGCAAGAGAAGCTGTTATCCATTCAATGACCTATTCTCATAGAGACAGAATCGTCAATAAGAGAAACTTCAGAAAACTTTGGATAATCAGAATTAATGCAGCTGCAAGAGTCAATGGAATGACATATAGTACATTGATTTCAGGTCTTAAAGCTGCTGGTGCAGTTATTGACAGAAAAGTTTTAGCTGAAATTGCAGTAACTGATCCAAAAGCATTTGCAAAATATGTTGAACTTGCAAAAAATGCAACAAAAGCTTAGTGTTTTGTGAATTTTGAAAAATTAAATCCTGTATTTTATAAATTATATAGAATACAGGATTTTTTATTTAGTTTATAGAAATTTTTTTTTGTTATGGCTAAAATATTTACTGTTTCAGAAATAAATAAATACACATCAGACTTAATAAAAACCGATCCTATCATTGGACATACAATTGAGATTGAAGGCGAAGTTAGTGAAATTTCTCTTTCTCAGGTAGGACATATCTATTTTGTCATAAAAGATTCAGAGTCTCAAATAAAGGTCAATTTTTTTAAGACTTCAAGAGATAAATGCAAGATAGAATTAAAGCGTGGAATGTCTGTTATATGTACTGGCAAACTTGGCATTTATGAGCCTAATGGTACTTATTCTTTTACAGCTTATATTGTAAAGGAATCTGGAAAAGGCAAAATTTATGAAGATTATCTGAAATTAAGAGATAGACTTGAAAAAGAGGGACTATTTTCTCCTGATAAAAAGAAACCTATACCAGAATTTCCTTTAAAAATAGGAGTTGTAACATCTGCTGAAGGTGCTGTAATAAGAGATATTATAACTACTGTTAAACTTAGAGCACCACAGGTTTCTATTGTTCTTGCTCCTGCTATGGTTCAAGGTGAAGGAGCTCCTGAATCAATGATTGATGCACTTCGTCTTTTGGCTGAATGTAATGATATTGATACTGTTATTATTGGAAGAGGTGGAGGATCATTTGAGGATTTAAACTGTTTTAATGATGAAAAACTCGTAAGAGAAATAGCATCTTACAAAATTCCTATTATTTCAGCAATAGGTCATGAAACAGATAACACACTTTCTGATTATGTTTCAGACCGTCGTGTGGCAACTCCAACTGCAGCAGCTCAACTTGCTGTTCCAGATGTATATGCCCTTAATCGCCTTTTAGATGAAAAAATTTCACTTGTACAACAATTTCTTACAAGAAAAATAGATCGTGCAAAAGCTGTTTTGAATTCAAGAAAAGTTATTTTGAGAATAATGTATCCTGTCTATCAAGTTGCACAGAAAAAACAGCGTTTGAGTGAGTTAAAA
The DNA here is from genome assembly GCA_902791745.1 of uncultured bacterium. Taxonomy (GTDB): domain Bacteria; phylum Vulcanimicrobiota; class CADAWZ01; order CADAWZ01; family CADAWZ01; genus CADAWZ01. The sequence goes on along the minus strand of CADAWZ010000010.1, from coordinate 6,859 downwards.
GAAAAATTAGAACTATATAAAGGCAGAGTTATGTCTGCTTTTTCATATAAAGTAGATAGATTAGGGGCAAAATTAAAAGGACTTTCTCCTGAAATTCCACTTAAAAAAGGGTATTCTTATTTGATGGATTCAAAGGGACATATTGTAAATAGCGTCTCTTTAATTTCAAAGGGAGAAAAAATCTCAATGAGGCTCGCAGACGGAAAAGTTGAAGCTATCGTTGAAAATATTTCAACAACACAGGAGAATGAAAATGGCAAAAAATAAAAAATCTTTTAAGGAACTTACAGGCTCTCTTGAAGATAAGATAAAACAATTGGAAAATCCAAATATAGAGCTTGAAGATTCAGTTAAATTATATGATGAAGCTATAACGATTTACAAAGAATGTAAAAATCGTCTTGCAGATATGGAAGGATATCTTTCGAAAATAACGAGAAATGCTTCTGGGGAAATAGAAGTAACAGATTTTAAGGCGTAAATAAAAAATATTAATATTGTATCGGAGTGTATGAAATTTTTTCTGTATTTATCGAAATAGTTTTCTGTATAATACAATGAACTGAATAGAGCGAAGCGGAGTTGAAGTGAATGTATTATACAGAAAACTAAATGACATGTTTAAAGTTATAGTATTAATTTAGGGGGTATTGGTAAACTCTAATTTCACATATTTAATTATTTACGGTTACGCCAATTTTTGGATATAATACACTCACTTAGACAGTTTTTTTCGCAAATTAGGAGCTTTTTTTATTATATCTACTATAAAAAAAACTGATGCGTTCGTTTAATTATATCGCACAAAATTGGCTATTGGATAGTTTACCAACACGCCCTATTTTTTACAACCTTAAAACAAAGACAGAAGAGACAGGAGAGAGAATAATGAGTGCTTTTAAAAAATTTTTGACTGAATCGGCTGAAAAAGTTGATAATTTTTTGTCAAAATGGCTTTTAAGTGAAGGCTATGTCGGTGATTTGTGTACTTATGCAGTTATTGGTGGAGGAAAAAAATTTCGTCCTGCACTTTCTTTAATATTTGCAGAAGACCAACCTGATGATGTTAAAGAAGATATTTTAAAAGCCGCTTGTGCTGCTGAATTGATTCATGCTTTTTCTTTGGTTCATGATGATCTTCCTGAAATGGATGGAGATATGGAGAGAAGAGGTATGCCATCTTTCCATGCTCGTTATGGACATGCTCAAGCTCTTTTATGTGGTGATTGGTTATCTGCTGCGTCTTTTAGACTTCTTGCAGAACTTTCAAAACCAGAGAGAGAAATTAAAATATCGGATATTTTGGGAAAAGCTACAACTGATATGATTGAGGGACAACTTCTCGAATTTCAATCTGAAGATTCATCAGTTGATGGAATACTTGCAATTCACAAATTAAAAACTGGTGCTTTGATGAAAGCAGCTATAATGTCAGGAGCATTACTGGCATATGGAGAGTCTGCTCTTGAATCAAAAGAATTAAATATTTATGCAGATAATATGGGAGTTTTATTTCAAATTTCTGATGATTATCTTGATATTGAGGAAGAGGAAACTGGAAATATTGCCAGAAAATTGGGCGGCAGAAAAGAATGTTATGAGTTTGCAAGTAAAATAGCAGATACAGCAAAAGAAGCTGCTTTCAGTTTTTTTGGTAAAAATAATCGTAAATTGATGATACAAGCAGTTGATTTTCTCTTAGATAGAATGAGAGAAGCTGATTAAGATAAGTAAAAAATATGATAGGGCATGGGACAGAAAGTTTAAACTTTCTGTCTTTTTAATGATAAAATGAGGCTTATTGATTCGATAAATAGCAGTGCTGAGCTTAAAAAGTTAGAAGCAGATGAATTAAAAATAGTTGCTGAAGAAATCAGAAAAGAAATAATTGATGTTGTTTCTAAAAATGGTGGACATCTTGCTTCAAATTTGGGAGTTGTTGAACTTACATTGGCACTTTGTAAAGTGTTTAATCCTCCTAATGATAAGATAATATGGGATGTAGGTCATCAGTGCTATGCTTATAAAATAATAAACGGAAGAAGAGATTTTTTTTCAACTCTAAGGACAAAAAATGGAATTAGTGGTTTTCCAAATCCAGATGAAAGTCCTTGCGATCCATTTATTGCTGGACATGCAGGGACTGCTTTGTCATTGGCTTTGGGCTTTTCTGCTTCAAGAAAGATAAAAAAAGAAAAGTTTGATATCGTTCCAGTTATTGGAGATGGTGTTACAAGCTGTGGAATGGTGTTTGAGGCATTGAATAATGCGTCTTCTTGTGCAGATGATTTGACTATTATCTTAAATGATAACAAGATGTCAATTTCAAAAAGTGTCGGAGCTTTGGCTGATTCTCTTTCTTCTTCTGTCAGACTTAATATTGGATTTATAACTATTAGAAGTTTTCTAAGAACTGTAGTCAGAAATATTCCTTGGATCGGAAAGACAATGTTACATTGGGCTGAAAAACTTGAAGATAGATTGACATATTTTTTCTGTCCAGGTGCTTTTTTTGAATCAATAGGCTTTTCTTATTTAGGTCCTTTTGATGGTCATGATATACCACTTTTGATTTCTGTTCTTGAAAAAGCAAAAAAAATTGAAGGCAATAAAATAATTCACATAATAACCAAAAAAGGCAAGGGATATTCTTATGCAGAGAAAAATCCAGAGCGTTTTCATGGGACTGGACCTTTTTCTGTTTTAAGCGGTAAATCTGTGAACTCACCTTCACCTGTACCTTCATATACAAAATATTTTGGAGAACTTTTGATTGAATTGGCAAGTGAAGATGAAAGAATAGTTGCAATTACTGCTGCCATGAAAGAGGGAACTGGGTTAAAAAATTTTGCTGAAAAATTTCCAAATAGATTTTTTGATGTTGGTATAGCGGAAGAACATGCTGTAACATTTTCTGCAGCTATGGCAAAACAAGGACTTAGACCTATTGTTGCTATTTATTCAACATTTTTACAAAGAGCATTTGATCAGATTATTCATGATGTGGCTATTCAAAAATTGCCTGTAATTTTTTGCATTGATAGGGCTGGAATAACAGGTGAAGATGGAGTTACGCATCAAGGAGGATTTGATCTTTCATATCTCAGAATGATTCCAAATCTTGTCATTTTAGCTCCTGCAGATGAACTTGAATTAAAAGTTATGTTAAAAGAAGCATTATCATATGATGGACCAGTTGCTGTAAGGTACCCAAAAAGAAATTGTGTAGGACTTCCTGAATCTTCATTGCCATTTTTCAAAATAGGTCAATCAGATATTGTATGTGATGGAAAAGATATTGTCATTTTTTCTGTTGGTAGTATGGTTTTTCCGTCTATGCTTGCAATTAAAAATCTTTCAACAAATGGAATTTCGGCAATGCTTATAAATGTAAGAACAGTAAAGCCACTTGACAAAGAAATCATTTTGCAAGCAGGTAAGAAATTTAAGCATGTTGTTACTATTGAAGAAAATGTGATTTCAGGTGGTTTTGGCTCGTCTGTAGCTGAATTATTTAGCAAAAATAATATATCTACTGATTTAAATATAATTGGATTACCAGATGAATTTATTGAGCATGCACATCAAGAAGAACTTCTCGAAAAATATGGTCTTAATGCAAATGGAATATTTAAACAAGTATTGGAAATTGTAAAGAGATAGATTTTATTGGAGAGTAAATTATGCAACATGATTGTAAGATTACAGTTTTAGAAACAAAGTGCTTTACAGATTTGCAGGAAAAATATCTTGCTGATCCAAAGTCTGGACCATGTCCATTTTTTAAGCAAGGAGATACATTTTATTTAAAAAGAACTCCTCAACAAGACGATTTTTATCATTTAATGAATGGTAGATTTTGTGGAGAAGCATGGGATGCTATTAGCCGATATATTTACACGGCATTACAAGGTGGCTCTATTATGAAAAACTGGACAAATGATGACCGTATAATGATAGCTTGTTGTAACGATGGGACAAGACCTGTTATTTTCAAAATAGAGAGGATTGATATACCAGAAAATGATGAAGAACGAGAATGGCTGGAAAAACAAGATTTTTCAAATACCGCTGATGTTGCATATACTGGATAAAACTACATAATTTATGTTCATAAATAAAAATATTTGATTTTATTGTGAACGAAAGAGATATGTGAAAATGTTCAAAAAAAAGAAAAAAATTGATTTTGCAAAATTAAAACCATTGAGACAGAGAGATTTTGAAACACTCGAAAATGGAAATGTTTCTGTAAGTCAACCGAGATTTTTTAATAGCTTTTTTAAAAAATATGCAGATAAATTTTTAAAGAAACCTGATGTAAAAGTAAGACTTGATGAAAAGGGGTCTTTAGTTTGGAATATGTGTGATGGTAAAAATACTATTGCAGATATCGCTGTTGAATTTGAAAAAAAATTTAATGATGGTCCTGTTTACGATAGACTTCAAGAATTTATTTTATATCTTGAAAAATGTGAAATGATATCTTATATAAACTTAAAAGAATTGGAAAAAGAAAGTGAAAAATAAAAACAGTAATTTATTAGCTATTGAAATAGGTTCCACAAGAGTAAAAGTTGCCATTTTTGATGAAATCGGAAATAAAATTATATCTGATTTTTGTAATCTTGATTCATTTAAAGTTGTAAATAGAATTTCTGAATATGATCCTTGTATATGGTTGGAATCAGTTTCATCTACTGTAAAAAAAGTTATAGAATTTGGAAATATAAAAAATATAGATGGAATTTGTGTCTGTTCTTGTGGTCCAATTTCTATTTTTTTAGATGAAAAATTAGAACCAGTAAGAAATGCTATTGTTTGGCTCGATTCAAGAGCTCACGAGGAATCGGCATTTATAAAGAGCAAAACAGGCAAATTTATACCTGAAAATTTTCCTGCTCCAGTTACTCTTTGGATTAAGAATCATGAAACCGAGATTTTTAAAAAAATTAGATATGTAGTTCAACCTCTTGATTATATAACTTCTTTTCTTGTTGGAGAGCCTTCTCTCTCTTATGCTTCTAATGAATTTACAGCTTTTCCAGATAATGCTTGGAATGGAGCAGAATTATCAAAGGATTTATTGCCTAAAAAATATAAGTGTGGTGAATTAGTTGGTTATGTCTCTGAATCGGCTTCTTTAAAATTTGGTATACAATCAGGAATTCCTGTGTTTTCAGGTACTGGTGGAGCAGATGTGCTTGAAGCTATTTTGGGGGCTAATTGCCTTGAAAAAGATGTTATTTTAAATAAAACAGGGACATCTGAAGGTCTTGAAGCATTATCAGTTGAAAAGCCTAATGACATTAGATTTTTTTCTGTTCCACATCCATTTATAGATAAATTATGGCATATTGGTGCGGTCATGTCTTCAAGTGGTAAGGCTCTTGAGTGGTTTAAAAATTCATTTTATGGTAAATGTACAATTTACAAAGAAATAGAATTTGAGGCTTCTGCTGTAAAAGCTGGAAGTGAAGGGCTTATTTTCCTTCCATATATAGATGGTGAAAGATTTCCTGATTTTAATCCTGAAGCATGTGGAATTTTTTATGGAATATCTTCAAGACATACTGCAAAACATTTTGCAAGAGCTGTAATGGAAGGAATTGGTTTTGCTCTAAAACAGGCATTGGAAATTTTTAATTCTTATGGGATTTATCCAAAAATTATGAGAGTTTCTGGGAAACCTTCTTATAATAATATTTGGAATAAAATAAAAGCTAATATATTGGGAATGCCTGTCATGACTTTGGCGGAACATGAAAGTGAACTTTTGGGAATTGCAGCTATAATAGCTTCTTCACTTGGTATTTATGAAAATGTTGCTGTTGCTTCTAAAAAGATGTTTAAAGAAGGTAAGACTTTTGAGCCTAATTTAAATGATAAAGACATATATGATAAAAATTTTGAAGTATATAAAAAATTGCAAAAGTTAGTTGTTTAGAGATTTTATAAATAAGACTGTAAAAAATAAAATAAATCATTTTATTTTTTTATATTTATTAAAATTGTTGTAATTTGATATTCTTATAAATGTTAATAGAAAAGGTTATAAATCATGAACAATAATAAATTTATCATATTTTCTTTTATTATTATGTTAAGTTTTCTTCTTTCTGGTTGTGCTGATTTATTGATAGGTTTTTCTAATGCTATGATTCAAGAAGGAACTAAAAATCAGAGAAGCCAAAGACAAAATTCTTATTTAGAGGATGATTATTTTATTAAAAGAAGTCTTAAAGAGGCTGCAGAAAATGGAGATGTAAATGCTCAATATGAGATTGCTGAAATATATGAAGACCATTCTATGATGAATTTTGGATATAAATGGGAAGATTTAGAGGATAGATACCGTTCTTATCATAAAGAAGCTATAAAATGGTATACAAAAGCTGCGGAACAAGGACATAGCGGAGCTATGGTTTCTTTGGCATGGATTTATAAAAGAGGTAAAGGAGTCCCACAAGATTATAAAAAGGCGTTTGAATTATATTCTAAAGCATCAGAACTTGGAAATTTGACAGCTATGCAGGAAATGGCTGAATTGTATTCTAAGGGAGAGGGTGTTGAAGTTAATGGAGAAAAAGCTGTTGAATTATATAAAAAGTGCATAGAATATTATAAGAAACACACTGAAAATGGAGAAAAACTTTCTGATCAAACAAAAGCAGAAAATACTTTAGGAAGAATGTATTTTAATGGTGATGGTGTAAAGAAGGATTATAAAGAGGCTTTTAAATGGTTTAAAGAAGCTGGAGAAAATACAGGAATGTTATATGCTTCTTATGATCTTGGTTATATGTATGAAAATGGATATGGAACAGAAAAAGATTATAAAAAAGCGTTTCAATGTTAT
>CADAWZ010000009.1 GCA_902791745.1 uncultured bacterium | reverse complement strand
AGCTATTTCTGATTTAACACTTGCTTCAGCATTTAATGATCCTCGATTTCCACCTGTTTCTATTTCTGAATTTTCAGATATTGATATTGAAATTTCAGTTTTAACTAAGCCTGAAAAAATATTAGACCCAAATTCAATCAAAATGGGTGAACATGGAGTTATTGTCAAAAAAGGTTCTCGACAGGGAGTTTTTCTTCCACAAGTTGCAACTGAAACAGGTTGGTCAAGAGAAATGTTTATGGATAGACTCTGTGTTGATAAAGCAGGAATTTCAAAAGATTCTTGGAGGAATGGGACGGCTGAAATATTTATTTTTTCTGTCCAACTTTTTGCAGAAAAGTAAATTGATAACATATTAAATCAAAGGATTTATATAAATTTATATAGAATTTTTTTAAAAATACAAATAATTGTTTTTTAGACTTGAAAGGGGAATTTTTATATATGCTTTGTCTTATGTGCGGTCATGATAATCCGGAAAATGCTACTGTTTGTGCTAATTGCAAAACACCTATTCCTCGAATGAGCCACATGGTAAGCTCTTCTCCTCCTGCTAAAGTGAATGATAGATACCTTCAAATAAAAGATGCTTCTGATAAAGTTTTAGCTGGTCAATGGACTATAGATGAATATGCAAAATATCTTCATGATTTAAGAGAAGTTCTATCACAAAAAGAGCGTGAAATCAAGGAAGTAGAAATTCCTGAAGAATCTATGGAAGAATTTGCCGAAGAATTAACTGTTGGATATCATGGTATAGATTTATATAATGAAGGTATTTCATATTTAATGAAATATACAGAAGATGGAAATCCAATCAATGTAACTCATGGTATGCAACTTATATATGAGGGCAATGAAAAAATTAATGATGCTATGAGAATAAATAGAGAAAATAGGAAAAAAATAGAAGAATATTATATGGATTTAGACAATATGATGGAATATGAATAAAATAAAAAAATCGTCAGAAAATTTTCTGACGATTTTTTTATTTTTTTTCTGTATCATTTTTTATATTATTATTTGCAATGATCTGTTTGTATTTTTTAATTTCTTCTAAAAGATTATTTATTTCTTCACTTTTTTTGGACATCTCTTTTCTCATCTCTGCTTTTATTCTTTCCATTTTTTCTATCATATTTACAATTATTTCTACACCTGCTAAATTAACTCCAAGATTAGTAAAACTACATATTTGTTCTAATCTGTCTATATCACTATGTGAATAGAGTCTCATGTTTCCATCAGTTCTATGTGGATTTAAGAGACCAAGACGCTCATAATGTCTGATTGTCTGCGGATGAACATTAAGCATTTTTGAAACTACACTTATTACAAAATAAGGTTCTTGTTTATCATTACTCATTTTGTTTTCTCCTTCTCCACCTTCTTAACTCAGACAAAATGGATTATTTTTTGTAAATATCTTTTCGAGGATTGTCTTTCATTATTTTAGAAAGTTCTTCAAAAAGAGCCTTTTCTTTTCCACTGACTTTGTCAGGAGCAACTACTTTAACTTCTATATAAAGATCTCCTGCATTTCCTTTTAAAGAAGGAATTCCATATCCTGCAAGTCTCAATTTTTTGCCAGTTTGAGTCATAGGAGGTATTTTTACAGAAAGTTTTCCCTTTAATGTAGGAACATCTATTTCAGCTCCAAGGACTGCTTCTGTAATAGAAATAGGTATCTTTTCTGTCAAGTCAGCACCATTTACTTCAAAATATTTATGTGGAAGAATCTTTACAACAAGGATTATATCTTCAACTCTTATTTTTGAACCATTTTTTACTCCTGCTGGAATTTTTACATCTATTGAGGAAGTTTTATCGACATGTCCTGTTCCACGACAAGTATTACATACTGTATGTCCTATCCATCCACTTCCTGAGCATATTTCACAAATTTTTGAATTTGGAATTTGAAGTGTTCTTTGAGTTCCAGATACTGCTTCTTCAAGTGTTAATTCAAGAGTATACTCTTGTTGAGATGTATCTTGTTGGGCATTTCTCATTCTTGCTCCAAAAAGGTCTCCAATATTCCCAAAATTCATTTTACCGCTTCTTTGACCTCTTCCTCTTTGAGCATTTCCGAAGAAACTTGAGAAAATATCTGAAAAATCAGCACCTTGGCCGCCATTAAATGTATAGGAAAAACCACCATTCATATTTGAAAATGGATTTCCACGTCCAGAAAAATCAAAATCAGATGGATTTGCTCCACCAAAAAGGTTTCCAAACTCATCATATTTTTTTCTCTTATCTGGATCTCCTAAAACTTCATATGCTTCATTTATTTCTTTAAATTTTTCTTCAGCGGATTTATCATCTGGATTTACATCAGGATGATACTGACGAGCAAGTTTTCTATATGCCTGTTTTATTTCCTTATCTGAAGCTGTTTTTTCTACTCCGAGAATCTTATAGTAATCTTTGTTGGTCATAAGCCAGTACCGTCCTTTCTATTATTTTTAAATTAGTGAAAACTTAAATTCCTTTACTTTAAAGAATTTAAGTTTTCACTAATTGATTGTAATTTTTAGTCTTCTACATTAATTTTCACTTGTTTTGGCTTTACTTCAGAACTCTTTGGAAGAGTTATTACAAGAACGCCATTTTTATAAGATGCACTAATATTTTCTCTCTCTACTTGTGCAGGTATTTCAAATGTTCTGTAGAAACGACCGTATATTTTTTCTTTTCTATGATATTTATTATTTTCGTCAGAAACAAATTTTCTTTCACCTCTTACTACGAGGTTGTCTCCTTCAGTTTGAACATCTATTTCATTTGGGAGTATTCCAGGAACATCAAGAGAAATATTTACTGTTTTTTCTGTTTCCCAAACTTCTGCTGGTGGCATCCAAGCATCAGGGTCTGAAGGAACTTTATACGCATTTAGTTTTCTGTCATATTTGTTTTCAAGTTGTGTCAACATATTTTCCAATGCTGTCAATGGGTCTGTGTATCTATACATAATAAGCACCTCCAATGTAAATTTATATATTTTTTCTATCAATCTTCCTAATTCTCTGAAAGAGAAATTAGGAAGATTGGTATTGTGTTATATTATTCTTTTACTTTATATTCTGCGTCGATTACATCATCGTCGCCTTTTGGTTCTTCCTTCTTTTCAGAACCTGCTCCTGCTTGTGCATTTTCAGCACCTGGTTGTTGCTGTGCTTGTTGAGCTCCTACTTTTGAGTATACATCTTTTGAAAGGTCGGAAAGTGCATTTGTAAGAGTTTCAATGCCTTTTGTCATATCAGCTTCATTTTCTGATTCGATAGCTTTTTTGAGGCTTGCAGTTTCTTCTTCTACTTTCATTTTCAATTTAGAATCTGCTTTGTCACCTAAATCTTTTACTACCTTTTCAGCTTGATATGTAAGAGTTTCAGCTTTGTGTTTCAACTCGATTTTTTCAAGTCTCTTTTTATCTTCTTCACTGTGCTGTTCAGCTTCTTTAACCATTCTATTGACATCGTCTTTAGAAAGTGTTGTTGTTGCTGTAATCTTGATTTGTTGGCTCTTACCAGTTGCTTTATCTTTTGCAGTTACTGAAAGAATACCGTTTCTATCTATATCAAAGCTGACTTCGATTTGTGGAATTCCTCTTGGTGCTGGTGGAATATCAGCAAGAACAAATTTACCAAGTGTTTTGTTTTCTGCTGCAAATCCTCTTTCACCTTGGAGTACATGGATTTCAACTGCTGGTTGGTTATCTGCAGCTGTTGAGAAGATTTCAGATTTTGAACAAGGAATTGCTGTGTTTCTTTGAATCAACTTTGTCATAACTCCACCGAGTGTTTCGATTCCGAGTGTCAATGGTGTAACATCGACAAGAACGATTCCCTTTACATCTGAATCACCTGAAAGGACAGCACCTTGAACTGCAGCACCTAATGCAACACATTCATCTGGGTTGATGTCTTTGTTTGGTTCTTTTCCAAATGTATTTCTTACATAGTCAACAACCATTGGCATACGAGTTGATCCACCAACCATAAGGATTCTGTCTATATCTTTTACTGTCAACTTTGCATCACTCATTGCTTGGTCAACAGGTTTTTTACAACGTTCGAGTAAATGATATGTCATCTCTTCAAATTTTGCTCTTGAAAGTGTCAAATCAAGATGTTTTGGACCGCTTGCATCTGCTGTGATGAAAGGAAGGTTTATATTTGTTTGAAGAACTGTTGACAATTCAATTTTTGCTTTTTCTGCAGCTTCTTTTAGACGCTGTTTTGCCATTGGATCGTTTCTTAAGTCGATTCCATTCATTCTCTTGAATTCGTCTGCCATCCAGTCAACTATTTCGTTATCCCAATCATCTCCACCAAGTTTTGTATCACCAGCTGTTGATTTTACTTCAAATACGCCTTCACCGATTTCGAGGACAGATACATCAAATGTACCACCACCTAAATCGAATACGAGAACTTTGAGCATTTGATCGAGCTTATCAAGACCATATGCAAGAGCTGAAGCTGTTGGCTCGTTGATTATTCTCTTTACTTCTAATCCTGCGATTGTACCAGCATTTTTTGTTGCCTGTCTCTGTGAATCATTGAAATAAGCAGGAACTGTGATAACTGCTTCTGTTACTGGTTCGCCCAAGTATTTTTCTGCATCGTCTTTTAGTTTTTTTAGAATCATTGAAGAAATTTCTTCTGGACTGTATTTTTTATCATCTATGTTTACTCTATAATCTGTTCCCATATGTCTTTTTATAGAGATAACCGTTTTTTCTGGGTTACTTACAGCCTGACGTTTTGCCAATTCACCAACAAGTCTTTCACCTGTTTTTGAGAAACCTACTACTGAAGGAGTTGTTCTGTTTCCTTCTGCATTTGCTATAACAGCTGGCTTTCCGCCTTCCATAACTGCTACTACTGAGTTAGTAGTTCCAAGATCAATACCAACTATCTTTGACATAATATTAATCCTCCTAAATATTTAATATTTATATATACATTTTAATTATTTTTTATTTACTATAACCATTGAAGGTCTGATAACTTTGTCATGTAATTTATAGCCTTTTAAAAGTTCTGCTATAACTACATCTTCATCTACATCTTCTTTCTTTTCACAGAAAACAGCTTGATGTAGAGCTGGATCAAAAACATTTCCGATTGATTCAATAGCAGAGAGACCAACTTTTCCCAAAATCTCCCATATTTGGCGATTTATCATTATAACTCCCTCTTTTAAGGAGTCATAATTTTTTGTTTTCTCTGAAGCATCAACTGCTCTTTCAAAATTATCTACAATAGGAAGGAGTTCAGATACTATCTTTTCTGCTGCATATTTTTTTGCTGAGTCAGCTTCTGCTTCTTTTCTTTTTCTGAAATTATCGTAATCGGCATAGAGTTTTTGAAGTCTTTCTTCAAGTTCATCTATTCTTTTGTTTTTTTCTTCAATTTCAGATTTCATCTTGTCGATATCTATATATTCATCAGAAGTTGTTTTTTCTTCGTTTGATTCTTCAGTAGATTCTTCGATAACTTTTTCTTTTTCAGATTCGTTATTTTCTGAATCTTTAATTTCTTGAGAATTTTCTGAATTTTTATCTTCTTTTATAGGATTTGTCTCTGAAACATTATCTACTTTTGATTTATCATTGACAACTATTTTTATTTTATTTTGATGTCTATCTCTACTCAACTTCATTTCCTCCTTTTCCTTAACTTCGTTATTATTATAAACCTTTAGTCTGTTATTGTCAAGGTTTTTTCAAAAATTTTTTTAATTTTTTTAAAATATTTTTTTAAGAAAGTATTTAGAGGGTATTTACAGCTTTGTTATGTAGTATTGTATAAGCAAGTTTTAAATTTTTTCAAAAAAATATGGTGTGTTGGCAAACTCTATTTTTGCCTATTTAATTTGTTAATTTTCTATCTACAACAATTTTTTTTGGCGAGTCAATGAACGGAAATAGAGCGAAGCGGAGCCTGAAGTGAATGACTTGCACAGCAAAAATTGGCTAATATGGCAGTTTACCAACATGTCCTAATTTTGCTTATCATGAGAATTCTACTTTTAGACTGAGTGAAGGAAATTTTATTAAATATAAAAAATATAATAAAAATAATTTAATGAAAGGAAAATCTTATTTATGGACCTTCAATATCTGCATTTTTTGCAGAACATTAGAGAACAAGGTGGAGAATTTTGGGAGAGGTTTTTTGTATTTATAACGGAACTCGATGTGAATCCATTTGTTTTGTTTTTAATTCCATGTGTGCTATTTTGGTGTCTCTCAAAGCAGTCTGGGCAGATAGTATTTTTTACATATAATGTTGGCACATGTTTAAATACTATATTGAAAAATGCTATATGTTGTAAACGTCCTTTTGTAAGAGATGCAACTCTTCATCCTTCGGCTTTAACCGCAAGACCTAATAATTATTCATTTCCAAGTGGACATTCAACAATAGCTGTAAATATTTTTGGAAGTGCTGGTTGGGTTATAAGGAATAAATATAAAGTACTTACTTGGTGTTTGTGGATATTTGTTGCATTGGTTTTATTCAGTAGAAATTATTTAGGAGCTCATACTCCACAAGATGTATTAGTTGCACTTATAAATGGAATTATAATTATAGGTATTGCTGAGTTACTTTTTAAATATTTGAAAGAACATCCTGAAAAAGATAATATAGTATTTTATTATGGTTTGGGAATTGTTGTTCTTTTATATGCCTATACAATATTAAAATATGTTGTCTTCAAAAGCTACCCTGCTTTTGAGGTAACACAAGTAAAACCATTGACAAGTATGACAGATAATTTAAGAGCAATAGGTGGATTTTTCGGTTTTGTTCTTGGTTGGTATTTGGAGAGAAAATTTGTAAATTTTAAAGATCCAGAAAAAATTTCATTGAGTGAAAAATGGGCAAGATTTGTAGTTGGTGCTATTATTGTTGCTGTATTTGTATTTATGATATTTCCTGTATTAAAGCATTTTGTATGGTATAGACCAATTCAATTTTTTATACAAAATATGTTGTGCTTATTTTTCATACCTCTTACATTTAAGGGAATTTCAACTTGGTTTGAGTTGACCCCTAATTTAAAGTTAACTCCTAAAAAGACATTGCTTGATAATATTTATGATTTCGTTAATGGAGAAGAAAATAAAGAGCAAAAAGAAGATAAAGAGGGTAAAAAAGAAAAGACAAAATATAGAAAAAATAAGCTAAAAAATCCTCATGTAAAAAAATAGAATAATAAAAAAAAGGAGTTGTGAAAAAAGTTTTCTTTTTCACAACTCCTTTTTTTTAGGCTGTTTCTAATTTTAATCTGCGTGTTTTCTCTTTTTTTATATCTTTAAATAAAAATATGGCAGTTAAAATAGTTGATAAAAAATCTGACAATGGTGCAGCATATAATAACCCATCAAATTTCCAAAATATAGGAAGAAAATAAATTGCTGGAATTAAAAATATTAATTGTCTTGTTGATGTTAAAAATAGGGAAGGTAGAACTTTTCCTATAGATTGGAAATAACAAGAACCTAAAATTTGTATAGCAATTAATGGAAGTGCTAAGAACCAAGTATTCATGCATTTTATTCCAAGTTCTCTCAATTCTGGATTTTGCGTAAACAATGTCATTATTTGACTTGGAAAAAATCTCATCAATAAAAAAACAAATAAAACAAAAATTGTTCCATAGAAAATAGCTTTTTTAACTGTCTCTTCAACTCTTGAAAAAATACCTGCTCCAAAATTATATCCTATAATTGGTTGTGCTCCTTGACTTAGTCCAACTATGGGCATGATCATTATTGTTTGGATACTCATTACAATACCCATTGCTGAGATTGCCATATCTCCACCATATATAACAAGTGATTTATTTAGAAAAAACATGATAAAACTATTGATTAGTTGCATTGCACAAGGTGGCATGCCCATTGAAGCAATTTTAAATATAAGTGGCAAGTTTAGTTTAAACATTTTCTTATTTAACTGGATATTGGCTTTTTTACTACAAAAATAGTATAAAACCCATGACATAGTTAAACATTGTCCTATTGCAGTTGCAAGTGCTAATCCTGTCATTCCCCATTTTAAAACGAAAAGAAAAATAGGGGAGGCAACTATATTAAAAACAGCTCCTATTATCATTGTGTTCATTGCAACAGTTGGGCTACCATCTGCTCTTACAAAAGCATTGACTGTAAAACCTATACATCCAATAACACTTGATAAAGCTATTATTTTAAAATAGGCATTTGCATATGGAAGTACATCATTACTTGCTCCAAAAAAGGTAAGTAAATCAGCACTAAAAAAATAAGCTGGAATACATATTATTGCTGTTACAATAGAACCAGATAAAATAGCCATTCCTAAAATATTTTCGGCTTCATCGTACTTTTTTTCACCGAGTTTTATTGAATATAGATTTGCTCCACCTAATCCAAATAATACACATATTGAAAAAAATAAAAGCATTACAGGAAAGACAACTGCAAGAGCTGCAAGTCCTAAATGACCATCATTTCCCATGTTACCTACAAACATTCTTGAAACTATATTGTAACATGAATGTATAATCATTCCTGCAATAGCAGGTAGAGAAAATTGTACTAAAAGTTTTGAAATATCTTCAGTTTCAAATTTATTGAACATTATGAATACCTTAAAAAATTTTAAAAGAAAAATACACTTTGTCAAAAATTCAAAGTGTATTTGAATTTGATGTTTTTTATATTATGATAGCAAAAAAAAAATAAAAATGCAATAATATAATGATTTATTTTGTTTTTTATGCTTTGATGAAATAAAAGGATAATTTTTTCTACTATAAAATTAATAAAAAAGGAAATAAAATAAAAAAAAAGAGGTGGAAATTATGAATAAAAAAGTTACAATTATAGCAATGGTATTTATGTTTTTTATCAGTACTTGTGCTTCGTTTGCAGAGTTAATAGTTCCTGGAACTGCAAATGTAGGGACTTCGGAAGTGGCACAACATCATCGCCATCACAGAAAGCATGAAAAAAGAGAAGATTACAGACGCAATAAACGTGTATGTCCTCCACATTGCGGATGTATAAGAGATGGATTCTGCAGACCAAGTGAATGCTCAGTAAAATGCAGATGTTCTCACTGCAAAATAGTTCCAAGACATACACCACATCCTCACAAACATCATAATAGACATCATGATAGATATTAATATATGAGATTATAATAAACTAAATAAGGGGCTGTTTTTTTACAGTCCCTTATTTAGTTCACTTTTTGCTAATATGCCAGTAATCTTTATTGAATATAATCAAAAATGGAATAAGTTCAAGTCTTCCAATTATCATTGTTAACGATAATATATATTTTGACAGTGTACTCATGTGGGCAAATCCACCTGTAGGGCCAAAAGGAGCAAAGCCAAGTCCTGTATTTCCTAAAGTTATTGCTGTTGCAAGAAATCCTTTTAGTATATCATTTTCAATCATGGTTACTACAAAACCAATAATAACATAAACTGTAAAATATAAAAAAACAAAACTTATTATTTGTTGACCAATAGATTCGGAAACAGATTTTTGATCAAGTTTTATAGGTATTATTGCCTTTGGGTGTAACAGCAATTTAATTTCTCTAACTAAAAATCTCATGACATACACAATTCTTGCAATTTTTAGACCGCCACCAGCAGAACCTGCAGAGGCTCCCATAAAAATTAAAGATATTAGAACCATTTTTGCTTTTGGGTCCCAAAGATCATGATCTACACAATAAAATCCTGTACTTGTCATAATTGAGAGGGTATGAAAAAGTGAATTTCTAAAATTATCAAGCCACATTCCTTTACAGACAGAATTATGATCACAGGTTATTAAGATTGTAACTAAAATTGAAGCAAATGTAAAAAATACGAAATAAAAATTATATTCTGAATTTCTACAAAGTATTTTAAAATTTCTTTGAAAAATAACTTTATATTGAATAGTAAAATTAACTCCAGCAAGAAACATAAATACTATACATACCCAAACAATAGTATTGTTGTGATAGCCTGATATGCTATTTGGATGTGGTGAAAGACCTCCTGCTGAAATCATGGAAAACATATTGCACACAGCGTCAAATAATGGCATTCCTGCAAATTTAAAAGCAATAACAGCTGATATAGATAAAATTATATAAACAGCTATAATATTATAAGCATAAGACTGAACTCTAAAAGTGTTTCTATCGTTACTTTGTAAGGCTGATTCAGAGAAAAAAAATTGTCGTCCTGCAAAAGCAAATTGTGGAAGCACTGCAATGAATATAACGATTATTCCAATGCCACCAAGCCATTGACAAAAAGATCTCCAAAAAAAACCACTTTTAGGCAATATTGAAAAATCAGTTAAAATAGAAGCTCCACAAGTAGAAATTCCTGAAGTTGCTTCAAAAACTGAATCAACCAAGGAAAGTCCAAAAAATAAAAATGGTATAGAGGCAAAAAGAGAAAGTAAAATCCAAATACAGGCTACTATACAAAGAGCTTCTTTTTTCTTTATATCTTTAAGTTCAGTTTTAGTACCAAAAACTCTGTATAAAAATAAACCAAATAAATTGGAAGCTATTCCACCAATCAAAAAAGGAAAAAGAGCACTATATTCACTATAGTAAATAGCTACAAATATTGGCAACAAAAACAATGCACCGAAATACATCAAAACTATTCCGATAACACTTGTAATATAATCAATCCTCATTTGAATTATCTTCTTTTTTTCTAAAGAATTCTTTTACCCCAAGAGCATTTTCAGATTTTGTAAAAATGATCATCTTATCATTTTTATTTAAAACAGAATTACCTTTTGGAATTGTAACTTTTCGAGCATTTTTTACAACAGCAATAACAGCCTTATATGGTAAATGAAGGTCTTTTACTTGAAAACCATCAAAAGCAGAAGGAACATCAATTTCAAAAAGACTTCCTTGTCCTTTTCCAACAAGAGACAAAATATTTTCATCTTTGTTTATTATTCTGCTTTTCAATTCATTCAAAATAGTTCTTCCAGTAGACAGTATTACATCTATTCCAGCCTTTTCAAAAATAGGCACGAAAGAATCAGAACTTGTTTTTGAAAAAATCTTTTTAGCGCCTAATTGACGAGCGAGTACTGAACAAAATAAATTTGTCTCATCATTACTTGTTACATTTATAACAGCATCTGCATCTCCAATTTCCTCTTCATAAAACAAATCTGTATCAACACCAGAAGAATTTATAACAAGTGTTTTAGATAATTTATCTGCAAGAAATTCACATCTACTTTTATCTTTTTCTATTATTTTTGTAGATATATTTACGGATTCAAGTCTTTTAGCGAGCATGAATCCTATATTTCCACCACCTACTATAACAGCACTATCAATTCTTTCCTCTTTTGTTGAAAATAAATTACGAGCCAAAAGACTCATTCCTTTTGGAGTACCTATAAAAATAGGTTTATCACCTGCAAGAATTTTGGTTGAACCATTTGGAATAAATAATTCTTCGTTTCGAGTAAGTGCAACCATTATGGTTTCTGGTGGAAAAGAACAATATTTTAACTCTTTATTTAAAAGTGGAAAATCTTCTTTTATTTTATATTCAAAAAGCCTTGCTTTGCCTTTTTCAAAATAGTCGACATAAACAACTTCAGGAACAGAGACAATTCTAAATATTTCTTTTACGAGTGATTCTTCTGGCCACAGTACATGATCGATTCCAACCTCAGAGGTAAAAAAATCATCATTAGATATATTATTAAAATATTCTAATTTACTGACAAAACAAACTGTTTCAATATTTGAAACTCTCATTACAGACCAAGAAGCTACAATGTTTGATTCATCATAGCCACTACAGGCAATAAATAAATCACATTCTGGTACACGAGCACTTTTTAAAACAGATTTATCAGAAATGTTACCTGAAATAAAACTTATATCAAGTTTTTCAAATTTTGAAGGAAGTTCTTCTGTGTCATCTATTATAGTTATATCATGTTCTTTGCATAAATCTTTTACTATAAGATAAGATATATCTGTTATTCCATAAATAATAATTTTCATGATTATCTTTTGAATTGGCTTTTATCTGGTTGTGGAAAAAAATAAATAAACAGATAACCACCTAAAAAACCACCTACATGGGCCCAAAGATTTATATTAGACCCCATTAATCCAATTACAATATTTATTCCAAGCCAAAAATATAAATTTTTCATCATTGAAGGTGGAAAACAGTGGAATCTTCTGTTTAGTGCAAAATAAGAAGCAAAAACTCCGAATAACGCCCCAGATGCTCCTACTGAAAAAGTTTCAGGCATTGCAATCATGCTTGCAATACTGCCCATAATTCCTGAAATAAAATACAATATCAAATATTTTTTAGTTCCTAAAAGTCGTTCAATAGTGATACCAACAGCATAGAGAAAATACATATTACAGAGAAGATGTATCCAATTGCCATGTAGAAACATCGAGGTTATAAAACGCCACCATTCTCCATGTATTACATATGGAGGGAAAAAAAGTCCTAAAAAATATAAAATATTTACTTTTCCAAATACAGCTCCACTAAAAACTGTATATAATACACATAAAATTAATATAGTAAATGTTGCAACAGGTTTAGCTGGAATAATTGGTATTATTACAACTTCTTTTCTAAGTTCTTGAATATTTTCATTTGAATGATTGTTGGAATAGCTAATAAAGCCCTTTCCATCACAAACTTCACATTTGGGTTCACATGAAATTTTGCCAGTTCCTGAACATTTTTTACAAGATGTTGTTGGATTGTCTTTACAGTCAGGGCAGGGAATAAATCCTTTTCCATTGCATTCAATACAAAGTCCACTTCCTTCGCAACGTGGACATACTACTTTATCTTCTTCCATAAAAAACCTCTAAGTTCTCAGTCTTCTATTCTCAAGATTATAATGCCTATTTTATCACGGAAATCAATTTTTGTTTGTATTCTCTGCTTTTGCAATTTTTCAAAAATTGATTTCTATGTTTATAGCCACATTGGACAAATATATTTTATAAGCGAATAAATAATAATACACATTAAACAGGCAAAAATAGGCATTATAATCCAACCAGCTAAGATTCGTCCTAAATTGCCAACTCTTATTGATTTAAATCCTCTTACTATACCAATTCCTACTATTGCACCAATAAGTGCTTGGGTCATTGATACAGGAACACCTATACAGGCGAAAAAATGGGCTGTAATCGCTTCTGTTAAAACTGCTGATAAAGACGAAAAAGCATCGAGTTTAATTATGCCACTTCCAACAGTTCCAATGACTCTTTTACTAAATGTAATAATTCCAATTAATATAAAAATACCGCCAAATAAAGCAGCTTGAAAAGAATTCATAACTTTAGCACCAACAAATACTGCTCCTACATTGGCAACTGTATTTGCTCCCATTGCATATGAAGCATAACAGCCAACTAATATGAGACTGATTCTATAAAAGGCATCTCTCTGAAAAATGTTAAAATTAAAGCGATTTATAATTGTTCCTAAAATTAAATAAATTGGAATTGCAAGAACTAAACCAACAACAGGAGTAGCAAGCCAACAAGAAATAACTTTTGCAAATGATCCTATTTGAAAATTTCCAGTCATAATTGCAATTCCAGCGATTCCACCAACTACAGCTTGAGATGTAGGAACTGGAAGTTTAAAGATATTTAATATTGTTATTGCAACAGCTGCTGCAATAGATGAAATGAGAGCGGTATTTATATTTTGTGTTGTTAGTTTACTTATTGTTTCAATTCCTTGACCGCCTTGTAATAGGCAACCTAAAATACAAAAAATACAGGCAAAAGCTACGCCATGCCAGTATCTTACCATTTTTGCAGAAATTGCAGCCCCAAAAAGAGCTGCAAAATCCATGCCTCCTATTGACCAGCCTAAAAAAGCTCCACCAAGAAAATGAAACGGAGTAAACAATGATTATATTTGTCCCTTTACACTTATTATTATAGCTTGGTCAGAAACTTTTTCAGAATAATCACTAATGTCACCAATTTTTTCAATGAAAAGTTTAATTAAAACATTAAATCCAATATCAGATGAATTTTTAAAAATATCAGATAGAATATTATGTTGGAAACTGTCACATTTACTTTCATTACTGTCTGTTTCTTTTGCTAATTTTAAAACCTTGTTTTTATCAGAAAAAATACCTAAAAAACATTCTGTAACATTTCTAACAGCTATACAAGAATTTTTTATTAATAATTTAAAATCTTCCAAAATATAATCTGGAAGATTAATAGCCCCAATACTTAAATCAAACATAACAGACTGCATACAGCCTGGTATTTTATCCGCCAATTCCAGTATACGAAGTATATCACCTCTTGATTCAGGTAAAATCGTTTTTGAATACATTTCATAAGCTATGTCATGTCTTATTGAATCCATTTCAGATTCAAATTTATGTGTTTCTTTGGCATATTGTTGAAATGTTTCAGATAGTCCATCTGATATAAAAATATATATACCTTTTTCAAATGAATCAGCAGATTTTTTTAATAAGTCTATATATTTTTTTAATAGATTTTCAATTTGTCTCTGCCTATCAAAAAACATTTTTATATATTACCTTTTAAATTTTCTGCATATATACTTCTGACTTTATTTAAATAAGAAATATACTCCGAAGAAGCATAGTCAGGATATGTTCTTTCCCAAGCTCTAAAACTCTTTTTTTCAAAATATAATGTTATTTCTGCAAATATTCCATTTCCTATACAAATTCTATGAGGTCTCTCTTTTACAGATGCAAGAACTAACTTTGAAAGGGCTATATATCCTGGGTCTAAATTTATTGTTCTATTGCCATCAACAGTAAAAAAGTCTTTTTCTATGGAATTTGTCTTTATTTTTATTTTTGACAAATCCATAGGATCTATTAATTGGGAAAAGGAATAAAATTTTCTCATTATTCCCTTTCCCATTTCTTTTTCATAAAATTCCGTATATGCAAAAGGTATTATATCACTTTCTGTATCAATTTTTCCAAATTCTTTTTCAAGATAAGGTTTTACTTTTTCAAAAAGGTCAACATTTGGGGATAACATTGCTACAAAAAGTTTTACTTTTGCAACAGATTTTACATTTCCCATTTACTTTGTAGAACCTTTTTTAGTTTCTTTTGCTCCTAAATCAAGTTGTTTAGGTAAATCAGCTTTTGGAAGTGAAGATAAAAGAGATGCTGTATCTATAGGAACTTTTTTAACATCAGCAATTGGAAGTTCAAATTTTGAAATTTTGTTTGCTTCTGCTTGCTTTTTTTCTTTTTCTTCTTCAGAAGGCAATACGATCTCTTTTCCATCTTCAATATCTTTTATCATTTTGTATGTTTGACCAATGAATTCTGCAACTTCTTCATTTGTTGGAGTGAATAATGGAACTACTCCTCTCTGTCTTCTTATTGAAAGGTCTGTTTTATATGCGTTTAACCAAGCTACAGTTATGTCTTTTGTCAGTTCGATTGCATGTGGAATATTTTTTTCGTTTGTTTTTTCACTTTTTGCCATTTTTTTAACTCCTTATTTTATATTATATAATTTTAAACAGTTATTATATCAGAGGCGTAAGAACAAATTCTGTCCATTACTAACCAACCTCTGTCTTCACGGCTTATTCCTTCTACAAGTATGGTTTCCATTTTTTCATTTTCAAATGCTCTTATACAGGCAAAGAAATTTTTGACTATGTGGTCTATTTCATTTATTGAACCATAAAATTTTGTATGTTTCAAAATTCCAGTTTTTTCTTCGCTCCCATCTGCTAAAAGAAGTCCTACTTTATCTGGATATTCTTTTGAATATTGTTCATATAAATTTTTAATTTTGTTTAGTATTTTTTCTCTTTCGCCTTCAACTACAATTATATTTAATTTTGACATCTGTTTAGATGTTCCAGATATATCACCGTCATCTGAAAGCAAAATTTGCTTGTTTAAGAGTTCAGACATTTCCTCTGCTGATATGAAACCAGACCTTATCAATCTGTATGGTTTTGAACTAATATCAATGATACTTGAGGCAAGACCTGCCACAATGGAATCATTTTCAAATACTCCTTCAATTTGTCCATCGAGAGATTTTAATACTTGCTCTACAGAGCAAGCAGGAAATGCTCCTGATTTGTTTGCACTTGTTGCTACTATAATACCATCAAATCTATTTGCTATCTGTTGAAATATTTCATTATCAGGAACTCTAATTCCAACTTTATTTAAATTTGATGTTACATAATTTGGAACTAAATTTGTTTTTTCAAAAATTATCATCAGTGGACCTGGAAGATAATGTTTTGCTAAAATGTCGACATCGTTCGGTACATTTTTTATATAAGGTTTTGCAACATCTAAATTTGCAACATGAAGTGAAAGAGGTTTTGAAAAATTTCTCTCTTTTATTTCATATATTCTTTTAACTGCGGATTCATTATTCATATCCGCACCAATTCCAAAAACTGTTTCTGTTGGAAAAGCCAAAATGCCACCATTTTTTAAAATAGAAACAGCTTTTTCAAAATCTTCTTCATTTTGTGAATTTAAAATTTCAGTTTTCATATCGTCCCCATAAGGATATCATTTTTAAAAAATTATATATTTTCAATTTCTTTCATTAACGATTCAAAAAGTTTATCTTCTGGTACTTTCTTTATAATTTCGCCTTTTTTAAAAATGATTCCCTCTCCTCTTCCACCTGCAATTCCTACATCTGCAAGTCTCGCTTCACCTGGACCATTTACAGCACAGCCCATGACTGCAACAGTGATAGGAGTTGTATAATTTTCAAGTTCTTTTGTTACTTGTTGAGCTAAATTTTGAACATTTATAGCAGTGCGTCCACAACAAGGGCATGAAATGACAGTTGCTCCTCTTTTTCTTGATTCAGTTGATTTTAGTATTTCCCAACCTGCTCTTACTTCCTCTACTGGAGAACCTGTTAGTGAAACTCTTATTGTGTCTCCTATTCCTGCAAGTAATAATGCCCCAATGCCAGCTGATGACCTTATTATTCCAGTATATGGAATTCCTGCCTCAGTAACTCCTATGTGAAGTGGATAATCTGTTTTTTCTGTTAAAAGTTTGTGTACTTCAATCATAAGAGGTAATGAAAAAGTTTTTACAGATATAACCAAATCGAAAAAACCTATTTCTTCAAAGAGTTTTACCTCATTTAATGCACTTTCAACAAGTGCTTCTGCTGTAGGTGATCCATATTTTTTTAAAAGATTTTTGTCCAGAGAGCCTTCATTTACTCCTATTCTAATTGGAACATGCCTTTCAGAAGCATGCTTTGCAATTTCAGGTAATCTTTCTTTATGGATTAAATTACCTGGATTTAATCTAAGTTTATCAACTCCAGAATTTAGAGCTTCAAGTGCTATTCTTTCGTCAAAATGAATATCTGCAGAAACAGGAATTGGAGATTTGTCAACTATTTTTGAAATTTTTTTTGCAAATTCGATGTTTGGAACGGCTATTCTTACGAGTTCTCCACCAGATTCTGCTATTTCATAAATTTGATCAATAGTAGCATCAATGTCTGCAAAAGGAATATTTGTCATTGTCTGAACAGATATAGGAGAATCTCCACCTATTGCTAACTTTCCTGCATATACTTTTTTTGTTTTTCTTCTGTTTGTAGTTATCATTATTTAAAGAACGAAATCCCCTTTATAAGTCTAACTATGTCATTGTATGTAAAGAAAACAACAGCTATAAGTAGAATAACAAATCCTATTGTATGTACCATGTTTTCTTTTTCAGGATCAAAATCTTTTCCAATAATTTGAGCAATCCCAAGTGTAACAATTTTTGATCCATCAAGAGCAGGGAATGGGATTAAATTAAATACACCAATTAAAACATTTATTATGGCAATGAAAAATAAAAGTGCAGGAAATCCTTTATTATACATTTCAAAGAACATCTGTCCAATTCCAACAGGTCCAGAAGAACCTTCTATGACTTCTTTGGATTTTACCTGTCCTTTACATATCATAGCTATTGCAACAAATGGAGATACTGTAAATTTCCAAGTTTTGTCAAAACAGTCTGTAAAAACAGCTCCTGCAGAAACTCTTTTAAATCTAATGTCAAGAGATTTTGTATCTGGTTGAAAACCTAAAAGACCTATTTGTATATATTTTTTTCCGTCTTTTTCAATTATATTTAAGCCTTCTGTATCTTTATCTTTTACATTATCGTCTATCGGAATTTCTCTTGTCATTGTTTCAACAGAAGCAGAAAATTCTTTTCCATCTCTTGTATATGTAACATCTATAGTTTTAGCAGGATATTTATGGATTAAATCGATCATGTCCATAGCATCAGTAACTTTAGTGCCATTTATAGATGTTATGAAATCGCCTTCTTGTAATCCAATTTTGCTTGCTGGAGAATTTTCAAGAATTTTTCCTACTTTAGGCTTTAAGTACATCTCACCAACTCCAAAAGCAAATCCTACAAATATAAAAATCAAAATGGCAGAAATGTAATTCATTAATGGTCCAGCAGCTATTACCTGCATTTTTTCCCATCTTGTTTTATTTTGGAAATTTGTTGGATCATCAGTATTTACTTTTTCACCTTCTTTAATTTCTTCTCCCTCCATAGCTACAAAGCCACCGAAAGGAAATGCTCTAATAGCATATAAAGTTCCAGTTTTTTCGTCTTTTTTTGACCAAAGTTTTGGACCAAATCCAAGGCAAAATTCTAATACTTTTACTCCAACTTTTCTTGCCATTAAAAAATGACCCAATTCATGTATAAAAATTATGAATCCAAAACAAAGAAAAACTACAATTATGCCTAATATATTGCCAATCATAAAAAACCCCTAACTAAGACTATTTCAATGCTTCTTCAAATTCATGCCAACCTGGTCTCTTTTTTGCATCCCAAATTGCTGGAATTTCTATTGAATTTGCATTTAAATTTCTGTATTGCTTAATTATTGCATAAGCTCCATCCTTAAAAGCAGATGAGGATGGGATATAATTTGTATTTCTTGCAAGCTTTGCTTTTATAACTCCGTTGCGTGATGTGTGAACTTTGAATTCAACAGGAGAAACTTTATCATTTACTTCATATATAAATCCTTCAAATTCTCTCATGCCATTTTTATCAAAAGGCAATTCTCCATTTTGTTGATAATATGAATCATCTTGTACATATTGTGCCTCTTGTGGAGAAAGTTTGCGATAAACATTGCTATTACCAGTTGGATTAGCTGGTAAAACATCTAAATTCAATGGATTTTGAGCTGATAAAGAAGAATCTTTCAATGGTACAAAAACAAAGATAGCTACCAAAACAAGAAATATGATATTTTTCATAAAAAAATCCTCCTTTAAATAAATAATTATTTAGATTATTCGTTAAAATTTAACTTATCCCCTTTCAACACCGAAAAGGTATAAATAGTTTATTTGCAGAAAAACAATTTATTATTATATTATTTTTCTGAATATATATTCAGAAAAAAAGGATGGCATTATGAGTGATGAGAGGAGAACCTTCACAACAGAAGGTAAAAAATTTTTGGACGGAAAAATTACCAAAGAAGAATTTGAGGTGTTTTTTTCCGAATTTAAATCGACTATGGAGTCAATAAACAAAGAATTTGAAAAAGCAGTATCACCCGCTCTCTATTTCAATGAAGATTCAAAAAAGATTTCGGATCAACATGAAAAATTTAAATCTATTTATGAAGATATGGATAGAGGAATAAGAATCGTTGATTCAGCTCTCCTTCTAAATAACATGACGAAATTTCAGAAGGGATATTCCACTATAACATCAACAGCAGATAGACTTTCTCAATTAAAGTCAGATATATCTATGCTTTCAAATTCAATATCAATGTAAAACTGAGGTAAAAAAAATGCTTCCAACAAATAATTTAGTTGGTCCTATGCTAAATGATTACTATCAATTAAGCATGGCTTATGCTTATTGGAAAAGTGGCAGACAAGATGAACCAGCTGTTTTCGATCTCTTCTTTAGGAAAAATCCATTTGGGGGAGAATTTACGTTATTTGCAGGTCTTGAAGAAGTCTTGAGAATGGTTTCAAATTTTAGATTTACAAAGTCAGATGTTGAATATCTAAAAAATGGAGTGCAACAGACTGAAGAAAATCTTGAAAAACAATTTAACAGGGCTTTAGAAGATGGTCTTATCAGAAAAACAGAAAATGGCTATGAACAATATGTTTTTACTGATGGAGAATTTCCACAATGGATACCTGTAAAACATCCAAAGAAAAACATAAAAGTAAAAGCTCCGATGGCTCATTGTGAAAATGAATTTTTTACTTGGTTAAAATCGGTTGATTGTTCTAAGATAAAGATAAAAGCATTCAGAGAAGGCTCTCTTGTATTTCCAAGGCTTCCACTTCTTAGGGTCGAGGGACCAATTGCAATTGCACAGCTTCTTGAAACACCAATTTTAACTCTCATCAATTATCCAAGTCTTGTTGCGACAAAAGCGGCTCGAATGAGACTTGCTGCTGGAAAAAACAAAAATTTAATGGAATTTGGTCTTAGAAGAGCTCAAGGACCAGATGGTGGCGTTTCTGCATCAAGATATTCATATATAGGTGGATTTAATTCCACAAGTAATGTAATTGCAGGCAAGACATTTGGAATTCCAATAAGCGGAACACATGCCCATTCTTTTGTTTCATCATTTACAAGTCTTGATGAACTTAAATATACAATTTTAAAAGATTCGAAAGGAAATGAGCATGACATAAAAGAACTTGCTTTAAAATTCCGTTCAGAACTTGGCTATACATCTACAAATGAAGGTGAACTTGCTGCATTTATTTCTTATGCAATGGCATTTCCTTCAGAATTTTTGGCTCTTGCAGATACTTATGATATTATGAAATCTGGAATTCCGAATTTCATATTTGTAGCTCTTGCTTTAAATTCAATAGGATATAAACCTTTGGGAATAAGAATAGATTCAGGCGATTTGGCTTATTATTCAAAAGAAATAAGAAAATTCTTTACAGAAATAGATAAAAAATATTCAAATGGTTTTTCAAAACTCATAATAGTTGCAAGTAATGATATTGATGAATCTACAATAGATTCACTCAATAATCAACATCATGAAATAAATTCTTTTGGAATTGGTACACACCTTGTAACTTGTAATGGTCAACCTGCTTTGGGTGGTGTTTATAAACTTGTTGAATTTAATGGACAGCCGAGAATAAAAATTTCTCAAGAAGTAGGAAAAATGACATTGCCAGGAAGAAAAACACCATATAGATTATATGGAAAAGAGGGGTATCCTATTCTTGATTTGATGATAAGTGATGAAGAAGAACCTCCAAAACAAGGAGAAAAAATACTCTGTCGTCATCCATTAAATCCAGAAAAAAGGGTTTATGTAATTCCTGAAAAAGTTGAACCACTTCATCATTGTTTTTGGGATGGAAAGCGGACTATATTAGAAGAACCACTTGGCAAGATTAGAGAATATTCTCTAAGTCAGTTGGCTTCTTTGAGAGAAGATCACTTGAGAACATTAAATCCAACTCCATATAAAGTTTCAGTAAGTGATTACCTCTATAATAAAATGTATGAATTAAGACAGAAAGAAACACCTATAGAAACAATAGGTTAAAAAATAAAATAAGAAAAAATTCGGAAAGGACAAAAAAATGGCTGAAGAAAAGAAAGAAGCCACTGAAGCTCAAAAGAGCTTTATGGATAAATATGGAATTTGGCTATTTGCTTTTGGGTACTTCGCAGCATATTGGCCATATAGTGCAATTACAAAACTTGTAACAGATCATAAATTGCCAGAAACTCTTGCAAATGATCACTGGCTCAGAGGAATCTGTCAAGGGTTACCAGGACCTGAAGTTCTTCCACTATCTGTGTTTGCTTCAGTTATAGGAGCATATCTATTTTTGACATTCAGAGGACTTTGGGGATATGCTAAGTATTACAAAGTTGGTCCATTAAATATTCCAGGTCCAGACCTTCCAACTCTTGGCTCTGGTCTTTGCAGTTCTCTAATCATTGTAACAACAACACTTGCATACACATTTACAGGTGTATCAATTATCTTCATTATGTTGTTGATGAGAGGCGGACTTTTGCTTTTAACTCCAATCATTGATATGTTAAACAAAAGAACTGTTAGATGGTTCTCTTGGATTGGAATGATACTCAGCCTTATATCACTTATAGTAACATTTTTGATGAAAAATGCTGGACAAAAATTTGATTTTTTGGGAGCATTTGGTGATACTCCTGAAGCACAAGGTGCTTGTATAACAAATCTTTGTGTATATCTTTCAGCATATTTTGGAAGACTTAGTCTTATGAGCAAAAAGGCAAAATCAAAAGACCCAGAAACAAATACAAGATATTTCGTAAGAGAACAACTTGTATCAAGCCCTTCACTCTTTATAATGGTTTTTATTCTAGCTATAATTGGCGGATTCACTCCTGATTGGAAATTTGGTCAAGAATTACATGCTGGCATAACAACAATATTCACTAATTTTACACCAATAGTTCCTATTATGGTATTTCTAATTGGTGTTTTCTCTGCAGGAAATGGAATCTTCGGTGGACTTATTCTCCTTGATAAGAATGAAAATACATACACAGTTCCTGTAAACAGATGTTCAAGTATCATAGCAGGACTTCTTGCTACAGCTACTGTAACATATTTGACAACAGGTCATATAAGTGTAAAACCAGAAGAAGCAGTCGGTGCAGGAATCATCGTATTTGCTATATTCTTCTTGACAATACCTCTATTCTTTAAACCCAAAACAACAGCTGAAGCAAAACCAGCTGTAGAAGAAAAGAAGGAAGAAGTAAAGTCTGAAAGCGAAGAAAAATAATCATTGAATAAAAAAAATGTGGTGTGAAAAATTTCGCACCACATTTTTTTTGAATCTTTTTTTCAAAAATTGACATCTATAAAATACTAAGTAAGTTTTCAACTATGCAATTTTTGTGGTATCAAAAATTGGCTATTTAAATTATTTACATCAATTTTCAAAATTAATGCAAATTTATTTTGGTGTACAATACGCTAACTTCAACTCCGCTTCGCTCTATTCAGTTCGCTAGATTGCACCCAAAAATAAAATATCTTATTTTTAAATATTTACGAAAATTGCTGACTTAGTAATAATCTTTAAGTATTTTTTAGTATTTTTTAGAAAGTAGATTAAGAACATGACAAAAAAAGATAAAAAAAGTAAAAAAGAGGAACAAAAAGAGAAAGAAGAAGTTAAAAATTTGTCCAAAGGGCAAGCTAAAAATCAGATAAAGACTTTGGACAATTTGAAAATAGGAAAAAGTGCTATTATTTCTTCTGTGAACTGTACAGATAAAGCTCTTAGATGTAGAATTCTTGATATGGGTCTTACACCAGGAGCTGATGTAGAAATGATAAAAACAGCACCTTTGGGAGATCCTCTTGAAATAAGAGTAAGAGGCTATGAATTGACTATAAGAAAAGCTGATGCCTCAAATATTGAGATAACAAAACCTTTTGATAAAAAAGATGTAAAAGAAGAAGTTAAACAAATATTTGATGAAGTTATTCACTCAAGAAAAGGAGAGGATAACCCAGAAAAGCCTCCACAGCAAAAAGCAAAATCAAAACTTCTACTTGGTCTTATTGGAAATCAAAATTCAGGTAAAACGACATTATTTAATCAGTTGACAGGGGCAAATCAACATGTAGGAAATTTTCCTGGTGTTACAGTTGATAGGACAGACGGTGTTATAAGAGAACATGAAAATACAACTATAACAGATTTGCCAGGTATATATTCTTTAGCACCATACACAACAGAAGAAATAGTTACAAGAAGATTTATTCTTGATGAAAGACCTGATGGAATCATAAATATTGTTGACGCAACAAATATTGAAAGAAATTTATTATTGACATTGCAATTAATAGAACTTGATGTTCCAATGGTAATTGCATTAAATATGATGGACGAAATAGCAGAAAGTGGTGGAACAATAGATGTAAATGGTCTTGAATCAATTTTAGGAGTTCCAGTGATTCCAATATCTGCTGCAAAAAATGAAGGTGTTGATGAATTAATTGAACATATAATAAATGTTGCAAAATATGATGAAAAACCAGAAAAAACAGATTTTTGCAAATATTATGATGGAAAAGAAGGTGCAGTACATAGAAGTATTCACTCTATAATGCACTTGATAGAAGACCATGCCAAAAGAGCTGGCATACCTCCTCGTTTCGCTTCAAGTCAAGTTATAGAAAAAGACGAAATAATAATTGAAAAACTTCATCTTGACAAAAATGAATTAGATGCATGTGAACATATTGTAGAACAAATGGAATCTGAATCAGAAATGGACAGAGAAGCTGCTATTGCTAACATGAGATTCAATTTCATAAAAAAACTTTGTGATAGTTTTGTTTCTAAACCTCGCAAGTCAAATAAATATTTAAGTTCTGCAAATGCTGATAAAATACTAACAGGTAAATATACAGCAATACCTTCATTTTTGATAATAATAGCAACAATTTTTTATATAACATTTGGACCAGTTGGAAGTTATTTATCAGGTTTAATAGAAAATTTAGTTACTTTTTTAACACAAGTAACTGATAATGGGTTAACTGCCTATGGATTAAATCCTATATTTAAATCACTTATAACAGATGGAATTTTCGCAGGCGTTGGAAGTGTTTTGACATTCCTTCCGATGATTGTTGTTTTATTTTTCTTTCTTTCAATACTTGAAGACACAGGATATATGGCAAGAGTTGCATTTATAATGGATAAAATGCTTAGAAAAATAGGTCTTTCTGGAAGAAGTTTTGTTCCAATGCTTATAGGCTTTGGTTGTTCTGTCCCTGCAATTATGGCAGCAAGAACATTGCCTTCAGAAAGAGACAGAAAGATGACCATCTTTTTAACTCCATTTATGAGTTGTACTGCAAAAGTTCCTATTTATACATTGTTTGTCGGTGCTTTTTTTGTTAAAAATCAAGTTTTAGTGATAATGAGTTTATATGGACTTGGAATAATTGTTGGAATATTACTTGCATATATAATGAAATTTTTTGTATTTAGAGGAGAAGCTGTTCCTTTTGTAATGGAATTGCCAAATTATAGATTTCCAAGTGCTAAAAATATTTGGAGATTGATTTACACAAAATCTGCTGATTTTATAACGAGAGCATTTACAGTTATATTTTGGGCAACTGTTGTCATATGGTTTTTACAAACATTTGACTTAAAATTAAATATTGTTACTGATTCTTCTCATAGTATACTCGCAGGTCTTGGAAATTTACTTGCTCCTGTATTTGCTCCAATAGGAATAAATGATTGGAAAATTGCAACATCATTTATAACTGGGTTTATGGCAAAAGAAAGTGTTGTTGGTACATTGACTGTATTAATAGGAGGAGATGTTGCAAATCTTCCAAATTTGTTTACACCCCTGACAGCATTTGTATTTCTTGTATTTTGCCTATTATATACACCTTGTGTCGCAGCAATTGCCACAGTAAAAAAAGAATTGGGCAATTTATATGCAGTCCTTGTAGTTATTGCTCAATGTTCAATAGCTTGGGTTGTTGCATTTATTGTCTATCAAATAGGACAAATGCTGGTTCATTAGTGAAGTGAAAAAAAGTGGCTGTGAAAAAATAAAATACTTTGTTTTATTTTTTCACAGCTCCTCCATTTTTTGTTTAAAATATTTTTGAATATTTTTCAAAAGTGTTTATAAACTCAAAAAATTCTTCTTTGTTCATTTGTTGATTTCCGTCAGAAAGTGCTTCATTTGGATTTATATGAGTTTCAACCATGATCCCATTGACACCAGCACCGATTACAGCTCCTAAAAGAGAGTTTAAAATATCTTTTCTCCCAGCAGAATGGCTTAAATCAGCAATAACTGGATAACAAGATTCTTTTTTTAAAATAGGAATAGAAGAGACATCGAGTGTATTTCTTGTACTTGTTTCAAATGTTCTTATTCCTCTTTCACATAAAATAATATTATTATTTCCTTCTTTGCTGATATATTCAGCAGACAGTAAAAGTTCTTTAATTGTGGAGGAAAAATGTCTTTTTAAGATAACAGGCTTTTTTAATTTTCCAGTTGCTTCCAATAAAGGATAAGAATACATATTTCTTGCTCCAATCTGTATTATATCACAATATTGTGCAACAAGTTTTAAATTTTCTATTGTTGTTGCTTCTGATACAGAGAGCATGTTATATTTTTTTGCATATTTTTGAAGTAATTTTAAGCCTTTTTCTCCAAGTCCTTGAAATGAATATGGAGAAGTTCTCGGCTTATATGCACCACCTCTTAAAATTTTAACGCCTTTTTCATGAATAAAAGAAACGGTTTTATCAAGTTGTTCTTCAGATTCGATAGAACAAGGTCCTGCTATCATTATGATAGGAGAATCTTTGCCGATAAATATTTCATTTCCTAAATCTATTTTTAAACTTGTAATTTTATCCTTTTTTACTATTTGTAAATCTTTTGATTCATCATAAATCGTTTTAAAAATTCTTTTTATTGCTTCATTGGAAAAAGGGCCTTTGTTATTTTTACATAGAATAGAACTTAAAGTTTCTTCTCTCAATGGATTACATATTTCTATTCCTAATTTTTCTTTTTCAATACCTATTTGTTTTACTATATCGGCTCTTTTATTTAAAAGATTTAAAATTTCAAGGCTAATTTCATCTATTGATTTTCTAAGTTTTTCAATTTCTGCCATTTTTAGCTCTCTAAAGTGAATTTGTTTTTTATTATAATAAAATCACTGAAATAAATCAACATAATATGAGTTTTTTATTACATTTGTGAAATAAACTATATTTTAATTTATAATGTTTTGTTACAATCGTGAAATAATTCCTTATTTAAAAAAAAACTATTTACAAATGAAAATTTTTCGTGATTTTATTTAAAAATTATTTTTTGGAGGTTTTGATACTATTATGAATCAAAATATTAATATAAATGTGATGTATCAAGTAAATAATGTTAGTGTTGGATATGTTCCTCAGATGTTTGTTAATAATTATTTTATACAAATGATGATGCAAATGCAAATCATGCAGATGCAAATGATGCAAATGCTTCAAAGAATGTCTGTATTTGTATTGAATTTTAATGGTTCAGGGACAATTCAGCAAAGACCTCCATTTCCTTATTTTTCTTCTCAAGTAAAAGATAAATCTCATGTATCTTCAAGTTCAAAACATGTTTCTTCTTCTCAAGTAAAAGATAAATCTCATGTATCTTCAAGTTCAAAACATGTTTCTTCTTCTCAGGTAAAAGATAAATCTCATGTATCTTCAAGCTCAAAACATGTTTCCTCTTCTCAAGTAAATAAGGCAAAATCTAAAACATCAAAATATTTAGCAAAGGCTACAAATATATTCAATAAAATTGGCGTAGTCATTAAAAATGAAGTTGTTGCTCCAATAGTTGGAAAAGTTAGATATGGATCGAAATTTGCTAATTCAATTGTTGCTTATTTAGGTGGTAAAGTTACTGGTGAAACTTTATGGTCTACTCCTAATGTTCAACAGCCTGCTCAAAATGTATCTCCTCAATATACAACTTCTAATACTCAATTATCAATTCAAGGTTCACCTTCACAATCTGTTCCTAAATCTCAGCAGTCAGTTCAAGGTGGTGTTTCCTATTCAACTTCTAATGCACAATTGTCAATTCAAGGTTCTCGTTCACAGTCTGTTCCTCAATTTAAGCAGTCAGTTCAAGATTCATTTTCAATAGGTAGTCAGTCTGATAAATCATCAAGTATAGCTATGGAAGATAAAGCTGTAGAAGTTGATGGTTGGTTGCTTAGGAATGATTTTGATAATAAAAATGATATTACCAAAGAAGTTTCTAAAAAGGTGGATCTGAATTCTAATATTGATATAGAGATTATTGCTGAAGCAATTTTTGAAAAAGTTGAGCAGAATTCTAATATTGATATAGATTCTATTGTAAAAATAATTTCTGAAAAAATTAAGCAGGGTTCTAATATTGATATAGATTCTATTGTAAAAGAAATGTCTGAAAAAGTTGAGCAAGGTTCTAATACCGATCAGAATTCTAAAGTATCTCAGGGCTCAGTCCAAGTAGCTGGTCAATATGCTCAAAATAATTATGAATATCAACAAGTATCTCAGGGCTCAGTCCAATTAGATGGTCAATATGCTCAAAATAATTATGGATATCAACAAGCATCTCAGGGCTCAGTCCAAATAGATGGTCAATATGCTCAAAATAATTATGGATATCAACAAGTATCTCAGGGGTCAGTCCAAATAGATGGTCAATATCCTCAAAATAATTATGGATATCAACAAGTATCTCAGGGGTCAGTCCAAATAGATGGTCAATATCCTCAAAATAATTATGG
>CADAWZ010000008.1 GCA_902791745.1 uncultured bacterium | reverse complement strand
TAGACTTTTTCTTGAAAATTTTTACAATGTGAAAGATGATGCAGAATTTAGTAATGACATTTGGGAATCTTTAGAATCAGAAAATATTCCGCAGATTGTCAATATATTTAATGAAGCATTAAAAGGTGTTCCTTATGATGATTACAAAGATAGAGATGAATCTTGGTATCGTTCATTATTTTTGATGTTACTAAGTGGTGCAAAAATAACATATTTTTCAGAAGTTCATACATTTAGAGGTCGTTCAGATGTTGTTGTAACATTTAAGGATAAGTTAGTAGTAATCGAATTTAAATTTGCCTCAACCTCAAAAGATGTAGATAAAAAGAGACAAGAGGGAGAGGAGCAGATAAAATCAAGAGATTATGCTTCTGCCTACAAGTCAACTAAGAAAATAATTACAGCCGTATTTGTTGCAAATGATGAGAAAAGACAAGTTGTAGTTTAAATTGTTAGAATATAAACAGATAAAAAACAATATGTTTACTACCGAGACGAACAGTTGAGATTTGAAATAAATCATGAAAATAATTTAATTAAAGTAGCTATTGGGGTTTATTTTAAAATATTAAAATTGTTGTATAAAATATTTTTTTACAGAATACAAAGAGATAGAAATAATGTCAAAATTACAAGAATTAAAAAATAAATTATCTCCAAATGGAATTGAATATAAGAAATTAAGGGAAACTTGTATAATAAAATCTGGTGAATTTGCTTCTCCAAAAGAACTTTCTAAAATCCAAGATGATTTACATATTTATCCCTGTTATGGTTCAAATGGTTTAAGAGGATATATTAATAAATTTAATTATGATGGTGAATATCCAATAGTTGGGCGTGTTGGTGCTTGTGGTTCAGTGAATTATATCAATGGCAAATATTTTATAACAGATAATGCTTTTATAGTAAAATCAAAAAAAAATGAATATATTCCAAAATTTTTATATTATTTATTAAAAAGTTTAAATTTAAATAAATATAAACTTGGCGGAGCTCAGCCAGCCATTGCAGGAAAAACAATTTATGATTTATCTGCTCCAATTCCGCCTTTAGAAGTTCAAGAAGAAATAGTACGGATACTTGATCCATTGACAAAAGATGCAAATGAATTGATTGACTTGTTAAAAAGAGAACAAGAACTTCGCAAAAAACAATATGCCTATTATAGAGATAAATTATTGACCTTTGAAACAGATATACAATATAAAAATTTGAGTGATATATGTTCTTTTATTTATGGATATACTGAAAAAGCCAAAGATGAAGGAAATGCAAGATTTGTCAGAATAACCGATATTTTAGAAACAGGTTGTTTGAATCCTGAAGGGGCTAAATATATAAATTTAACTTCTGAATGTGAAAAATATTTATTAAAAAAAGGCGATTTATTGACAGCTCGTGCTGGTGCAACTTATGGCAAAACTCTTTATTTTGATGAAGATTATCCTGCGGTTTATGCTTCTTATTTGATAAAATTAAATTTAGATAACAATTTGATTTTAAATCGTTATTATTGGCATTTTGCTAAATCGAGTTATTATTGGAAACAGGCAAATAAATTGGCAGTTGGTGGAGCTCAACCAAATTTAAATGCAAATTCTTTGGCAAAAATTATTGTACCACTTCCACCACTTGAAAAACAAAAAGAAATAGTTTCTATTTTGGACAATTTAGAGAAATATTATAATAATTTACAGGAAAGTTTGCCTTCTGAAATTGAAAAAAGAAAAAAACAGTATGAATTTTATAGAGATAAATTATTAACTTTTGAAAAAATATGAGTTAATGAATTAGATTTTGTGGGTAGAAAATACATATATAGGATAATAAAAACTGAAACGAAAAGATGAAAGAGAGAGACAATGAATAATATTTCATCAAAGATAAATTATTTTATTAATCTTGATTATATACAAAATAAACCTGAAAATAAAAATTTTGATAGGAAATCTGCTAAGATAAAACCTGTAGATTTAGCTTCGATAATTTCTGCTTTTGCAAATGCTGAAGGTGGAACTATTGCTATTGGCATTAGTGATAAACAGAAAAAGTTAGAGGGGATTAACTTTGCAGGTGAGGAGAAAATAAATGAATTTATAAATGCTCCTAAAGATTTTTGTAAACCTATGCCAAAGTATAGTCCTGAATTTTTAGATATAATTAATATAGAAGGTAATCCTGATCGCCTTTTGCTTTTGCATATAGATAGGTCTATTGACCAAATTATTAGAACTGTTAATGATAAAACTTATCTGCGTATTGCTGATAAAACTAAAGAGATGTTAGGGGATGATCTTCGTAATTTAGAATATTCTAAAAATATAAGACATTTTGAAGATGAATTGAATCTTGAAGCAACTATTGATGATCTTGATAGTGAAATATTAGATACTTATAAAAAAAATATTGGAGCAGAGGCTTTAGATACAAAACAAATTTTAAGAGCAAGAGGATTTTTGAAAGTAAAAGATGGTACAGAATATTTTACAAATGCAACTGTATTATTATTTGCTAAAAATATTCAACAATTTTATCCTAATAGTAGAATTAGGTTTATTAGGTATGATGGTTTTTCAGAACAAGTTGGTTTGGATATTAACATAGTTAAAGATGTTAATATTGAAGGTTCAATTCTTCAAGTTTTAGACAAGGCCAAAAATTTTATTTCAACTCAATTGAGAGAATTTACGACTTTAAATGTTAATACAGGTAGATTTGAAATTATTCCAGAGTATCCAGAATTTGCTTGGCTTGAAGGAATTGTAAATGCTATTACCCATAGGGATTATGCAATGAGTGGCAATTTTATTAAAGTATGTATGTTTGAAGATAGATTAGAAATAGAAAGTCCTGGCGATTTGCCAAATGTTGTTACAGTAGAAAATATTAGAAATACAAGATATTCAAGAAATCCTCGTATATCAAGAGTTTTAACAGAGTTTGGATTAGTTAGAGAATTAAATGAGGGGGTAAAGAGAATTTATTCTGATATGGAAAAATTTTCTTTAGAACCTCCAATTTACAAAGATGAAGAATATAAAGTTAAATTAACCTTAAAAAACAATATAAAAGTAAGAAGAGCTTACGATGGTATTTTAGATGATTTAGACAAGAAAATAGTTGTATTTATCTTTAATAAGGGTATTGTTAAGCGTTCAGAAATTGAACTATATACTGGAAAATCTACTAAAACAATAATAACAAGGCTCAACAATTTGATTGAAAAGGGTATTGTTAAATCTAATGGAAAAAAGTACAGTCCTTTTAAGACATATCAAATTAATTTTTCTTAACTTTGTAATTTTTACAAGGTTTTACAAGGTTATTTTTAAAATATTAGCTGTAGAATATGCTATTTAGCTTAGATTTATTAACTTTTTTAACCTTGTAATTTTTACAAGGTTGTTTTCAATGTATTTTGTAATATTACTATTTAGTTATTTCTTCGTGAATATTTAATTTTTCTTAACCTTGTAATTTTTACAAGGTATTACAAGGTTGTTATAGTTTATATAAAAAAGTACATAAAAGCGATGAATTAGAGCGTTGAGTAGAAAAATAAATTATACTATAGCAACATATTTAAAAATATAACATAATAAAACAATTGGGTTACAAAAATGTCAGAATAAATACATGATTTACAACAAAATTGCAGAGGCAACCAAATTAGAACTTGAAGAAATTGAAGCAATGGCATTGACAATGGCATAAATAAAAACCAAAAAACCAAAAAAATTTTCCCTCCTTTGGGCAAATTCGCTCTTTCATAAATGAAGGAGAAAAAAAATAAGGGGGCAGGGGGATAGATTGACAAACGACACATTTACACATCTTCATTTACACAGTGAATATTCTCTTCTTGACGGAAGTTGTAAATTGTCTTCCCTTATGAAGAGATGTAAAGAATTAAACATGGATTCTGTTGCCGTTACAGACCATGGAAATATGTTTGGGGCTATAGAATTTGTTGAGATAGCACATAAAAATGATATTAAGCCTATCATAGGTTGTGAATTTTATTTGGCAACTCGTACACGACATGATAAAGATGGAAAACTTGATTCAAGTCCATATCATTTGATTTTGCTCGCAGAAAATAATGATGGATATACAAATTTACTTGAACTTGTTTCAAAGGCAAATTTAGAGGGTTTTTACTACAAACCAAGGATCGATAGAGAGCTTTTACAACTTCATCACAAAGGACTTATCTGTATGACTGCTTGTCTTCAGGGTGAAGTTGAACAAAAACTTTTATATAAAGGCGAAGATGAGGCAAGAGAAGCACTTGGTTTTTATAGAGATGTTTTTGGAAAAGATAATGTTTTTGCTGAATTGATGAATCATGGGTTGGAAGAACAAAAAAGAGTAAATCCACTTTTGATAAATTTGGCAAAAAAAATGGACATAAAATGTGTTGCTACAAATGATGTCCACTATCTAAATAAAGATGATGCCCTTGCTCATGAAGTTCAGATGTGTATTCAAATGAACAAACTTTTAAACGATCCAAATAGAATGGGAAATCTTCCTGCAGAATTTTATTTAAAAAGCAAAGAAGAGATGTTAAAAGCATTTCCTGATATGCCTGAGGCAGTTTATATTACTTCTGAAATTGCTTCTCGTTGTCATGTTGAGATAGATTTTAACACACTACATTTTCCTGATTTTGCCCTCCCTGAAGGTTATACTCCTGATTCATATCTGCGTTATTTATGCGAACAGGGATTGCCTAAAAGATACCATGAAGTAACTGATGAAGTTTTAAACAGAATGAACTATGAACTCGGTGTTATCTCTAAAATGGGATTCTCATCATATTTCTTGATTGTTTGGGATTTCATAAATTATGCAAGAGAGCATGATATTCCTGTTGGTCCAGGTAGAGGAAGTGCGGCAGGCAGTATTGTTGCATATTTGATTGGAATGACAGATGTTGAGCCTCTGAGATTTAAACTTCTCTTTGAGCGTTTTTTAAACCCAGGAAGAGTAAGCATGCCTGATGTTGATACAGATTTCTGTGTTGAGAAAAGGGGAGAAATAATCAAATATGTTACTCAAAAATACGGAGCAGACAAAGTCTCTCAGATTGCCACATTTAATAGAATGTTGGCTAAGGCTGCTGTAAAAGATGTTGGAAGAGTTCTTGGTGTTCCTTTACAAAAAGTGAACATGATTTCTAAATTGATACCTGCAACTGCAAAAACACTTGATGAGGCAATAAATGGAAATCCTAAAAATGCTATACCACCTTCAAAGGAATTAAAAGACCTGTATGACGGAGACAATGAAGTAAGAGAAATAATAGACACTGCAAAGAAAATTGAAGGTCTTGTCAGACAGGATTCTATACATGCTGCAGGTGTTCTCATTTCAAAAGAGCCACTTGCTCAGACAGTTCCATTAAAAAAGATGAACAATGGCGAAACAGTTTCTGAATATGACAAAAACTGTGTAGAACATATTGGTCTTGTAAAAATGGACTTTTTGGGACTCGAAAACCTCACAATTATTGACATCTGCTTAAAGATTTTAAAGAAAAAGGGAATCAACATTGATTTTCATGAGCTTACACTTGATGACCCAGAAGTGTATAAATTGTTGTCAGAAGCTAAAACAGTTGGAGTTTTCCAGCTTGAAAGTGCAGGCATGCAAAAATATTTAAAGGCATTACAGCCGAGTAGATTTGAAGATATTGTCGCTATTTGTGCTTTATTTAGACCTGGACCATTGAAAACTGGAATGGTCGATACATTTATTCAATGTAGGCATGGAAGAAAAGAAGTTGAATATCTGCACCCAATGCTTGAACCAATATTGAAAGAGACTTACGGAGTTATTGTCTATCAGGAACAGGTCATGCACATTGCAAACAACCTTGCAGGATTTACAATGGCAGAAGCTGATAATTTGCGTAAGGCAATGGGTAAGAAAAAGCTCGATGTCATGTTGAAATACAAAGACCATTTTATGGATGGCTGTAGTAAAAATAATATAGACAAGGCTATTTCTTCTAAGATTTGGGATTATATGGAAGGCTTTGCTGAATATGGTTTTAATAAATCACATACTGTAGCTTATGGACTTGTCGCATACTATACGGCTTGGTTAAAAGTTAAATATCCTGTTGAATATATGACAGCACTTTTGACAAGAAAGAGTGATGACCTTGACAGGCTTAGTCAAATTATTGATGAGTGTAAAAAGATGAACATCAAGATTTTACAGCCTGATATAAATAAAAGTGGTACATTTTTTACTGTTGATGGAAAAGATATTAGATTTGGACTCTGTGCTATTAGAGGAATTGGTCAAAATTCTGTTGATTCAATTATTGAGATAAGAGATAAAGTAGGGGAGTTTAAGACTTTTGAAGATTTTGTTACAAAGGCTTCTTCTGCTATAAATAAAAAAATAATTGAAAATTTTGCTCGTAGTGGAGCTTTTGATTCTTT
Source organism: uncultured bacterium (assembly GCA_902791745.1). GTDB lineage: Bacteria > Vulcanimicrobiota > CADAWZ01 > CADAWZ01 > CADAWZ01 > CADAWZ01. Next base: position 22,360 of record CADAWZ010000008.1, on the reverse strand, counting down.
GGGCGAGACAAGGCGGACTATTGCTGAAAATGTAGATTTTATAACTGGATTTGCGACAAAATCAACAAGAGAAAAAACAAGTGGTCAGATTTCGCTTTTTGATTTGCCTTCTGTTGAAAAAGATTTTTCACTTTTTGAATTGAAAAAATATCCTGAATATTCAGATGAAATAAAACTTGAATATGAAAAAGAATTGTTGGGTGCTTATGTAACTGGACATCCACTTGAAAGATTTAGATATATGTTTGATTCAGGTAAAATTCCAGTAACATGTTCAACTTTACAAGTCATGTCGAGTGGCAGTAGAGTAATGTGTGGTGGTATCCTTACTAAATATAAGGATTTATTAACAAAGAAAAATCAGGGGATGGCAAGTGGAGTTCTCGAAGATTTTACTGGTTCTGTTGAATTTGTAATTTATCCAAAACAATATGAAAATTGTAAGGGTAAATTGCAACAGGAATTGCCTGTCATATTGAAGGGTAAAGTGGATGTTGAAGAAGATGAGATGGATTATTCAGCAGATTCAGATGATGAAGATTCAGAAGCCGAAAACAAGAAGAAAAAAATTAAACTAATTGTAGAAGAGGCCACTCCACTTGATTCAGCAGATGCAGAGGAATATTTAAAAAATAATTCTTCGTCGTCAAAAAGATTTGGATGTCTTGTAAAAGTTACACATGAAACAGGTCCTAATTTGGTGAAATTGAAAGAAATTGTTGTTGAACATATTGGAAATATGCCACTTTATATAGAAATTTCAACACCTGGAGGAATTACTTCCATAGAAGCAGGTAATAGGTATAAAGTTGACGGATCAAAGGAATTTAGAGACAAAGTAGAGAAATTAATGGGTAATAAAACTGTTAAAATTTTGAATTAAAAGGTGAAAATTTTTATGAAAAATATTGTCATGGATAAATTGACAAAGTTTTACTCAGAACCTTCTTTTAATGAATATTTAGATGAAGCTTTGTTAAGTGATCCTGAAAGAAATTATTGTTTATGTTTTCTCTCTAAAACAATACAGAGAGAAGATTTTAATGATATGCAATATCTCGTTTTAAAACAGCTTGCAAATATTGTGAGAATGAATGTAAGAGAACAAGATATAGTGGGAAGACGTGGAAGTGGTATTATAATTTTGATGCCTGATTTTGAATCTGTAGATGCTTATGTTTTTGCAACTAAAATAAAAGGAATATTTGATGGATATGTTTTTACGCATCTTGATTCAGGAGAAAATTTTTCTGCAACACTTGAGTATAAAATTTCTGAATTTCCTTTAAATGGCATTGATAGAAAAGAGCTTATAGATTTTCTTGATATGTCAGATTGGAATCCAGTTTTTGAAGATGACGACGATTTTTAATTTTTTAACAGCCCCGTTTTTTAGTTTTATCTTAATCGAAAGGTTAGAATAAAAACGGTAAATAAAAATCACCTATTTTTAGGTGATTCACTATTCAAAATTAAGTCATGTAACAATAAAAAAAACAGAGGCTTTAAAAAAGGCTCTGTTTTTTTTTAGTTTCCATACGGGGGTTTAAAAACTCCACCTGCATGCATTCCAGGTTCCATTCCATCTATAATACCTGAAGAGGAATTAATTGCAAATTGTGGTTGTATTCCTGCCTCAAAACCTTGATTTAATCCAAAGTTTTGTTTTAATGCTTCTAAATCAATATTTGAGGAATTTGCAACTTCATTTTCTGGTCCTTCAACTTCAACGGTATCTGAAACATTTCTTGTTGCTAAAATGTCAGGTGATTTTTCGGTAATATTTGGAATTTTCTCTTGACTTGAATAAATCGAGTTAAGCGAATTGACTCCAGCATTTGCCGAATTTATCGCATTTAACATTTTTCATCACATCCTTTGATGATATACATATCATCTCTAATTCTTTTCTTGTCTATATTATACCACAATGTTATTTTCTCTCAATTATGAATATGTAAAATTTAATGTGTAATTGTTAAAAATCTGTTAAATAGTGTTAAAATTTGTAATAAAAAAAACTGATGCAGAATTTATTTTCTACACCAGTTTTTGATTTTACAAATTTTATTTATTCATTTCTGCAATTTCTTCATTTCTTGAAGGAAGTATATCAAGAACTTTACCATCTATTGTTATATTTGTTTTATTTGAAGCAGGAAGATTTTTCTGTTCTCCTGTTAAAAGTTCTTCTCCTTCTTTTAATTGAGAAAGTGCTTTTTGCAATTTTGCCTGAGCTTCAACAGCTTTTTGAGTGTCAAAGAATGTTCCAAAGTATTTTGAAAGTGTATCAAGGTTTTCTTGTGTACTTGGATCTAATGTTGCCATTTCTCTGAGCTGTTTGTTTAAAAGTTCAAATTCAGCTTTTGTTGTACTTGTATCATAACTTGAAGATACGACATGTATTTTAACACCTTTTTTGCAGACATCGCCAATAAGTTCTTTTAAGTCTCTATTTGTATCTATTCCATTTTGTTCTATGACGATCTTGTCAGAAGCTCCAAGTATTCCTGCTTTTAACCATTGATCAGAGAATGTTCCTCTTCCCATTCTTATCATCTCTTCATGTGTTATCATGCAACCGATTCCTTTTTCTTTGTCCATAGAATCAGCACTGAGAGAATGAGCTCCTGAATATGCTTTTTGTTTGTCAACTTCTATATAGTTATTATTTACTTTTTCATCGGTCATGAACTGGAATTTTACACCAGCTGTTTGAAGTTCTTTAATTGATTCGGCTGATTTTTTGTCTGCTTTTTCCATCAAAACATGGATTTCAACACCCTGTTTGGCTTTTTGTTTTAATATTCCTGCCATCTCTTTATCAGAGAGTTCTTTTGTTGTTATTATTATACTTTCTTTTGCATCATTGAGTAAATTTTTGAGCTGTTGACGTGCATTTCCTCCAGGACTTGTAACAACATCAGAAACAGGACTTGAATCAACTCCCTCAGATACTCCACTTAGGTCTTTCATTAAAATATTTTCAATATCATTTACTTCCTTAGGAGCAATATTTATAACTCCATAAGTATGGTTATATGCAAATGCTGATTTTGAGAGGTTATCTGGGAATGTTATTGCTTCTTGGCTGTCAACTACCATTGATGTTGATGTTGCTGGTTTGTATGTTGGATCAGCCCATTGTACTTTGACTCCGCCTTTTTTAAGTACTTCTGCTGTTTCTATATTTGTTGTACAGTTTGGATCCCAAGGGAATGGATTTTGAGGCATTACAACAGATACATCTACACCATTCTTTGCTGCTTTTATCAATGCACTTCTTGTTGCTGTATCACTAAATAGACCTGTTTCAAGAATTATTGATTTTTCTGCAGTTCTTATTGCACCTTTTACAGCAGAACCTATTGCACGAGGATCGGTTATTATCATTTTAGAAGGTATTTCAAAACCTTTTTTCTGATATCTTTCTATTATTCCATCAAGTTGCTTTGAATCATCATGGAATATATATCCCAATTCTCTGTTTTTGTCTATTGCAGATTTACTGAAATTTTGAGAACCTACATAAGTTTTTCCATCTTTTGTGTCTGAATCTACATTTACAGCTTTTGCGTGAATATATGGACTTACGAGGAAATGTACATCTGCTCCTTTTAAATGGAGATATGCTGCTGGTTGTAAGTTGTTTTGAGCAACACCTGGATCTGTTATTGTTAAATCTGCTTTAACACCAGATTCAACTTTTTTTGCTAATAAATCTACAACTGCTGCGTCTGTAATTGCCTGTTGAAGAACGGATATTTTCTTTTTTGCTCCGCCCATCATTTCTTGAAGTTTACTTCTTGCATTGTCAGGGCTTATTACAAGATTTGTTTCTCCCATATCAGGAAGATCTACTCTATCCCAATCTGAGTTAAATATAGTTTCTATCTGATCAACTACTTTTTGATCGTCAATTAGAATTGCTCCTAAATCAAGGTTTTTGTTAAATGTAGAACTACCTAAATTTCCTGTCAAAACAAGAGCTCTCTTTCCATCAAAGACCATGCTCTTTTCATGTGTAACACTTGTTTTTGAAAATCTTGGATTATCTGGTTTGTATTCTGCACCTCTACTGACCATGTCGTCAATGAATGCTTTACTTGGATCATCTTGTGTATGTGTCCAATAGAAAGGATCATTTTCAACCATTAAACGAACTTTTACACCTCTGTCTAAAGCTCTGTGGAATGCTTGTGTTAGTTCAGGGGTATTTGCTGTTACAATGTAGATGTGAAGGTCTATTGATTCTTTTGCATCATCGATCATTTTCACAAGAGTTTCAAGTCCTTTTTCTCTCATGACCATGATTTCAGGAGTTTTAATTACTGTAGAAGCCTTGTCTGTCTCTGAAGAATCATTAGCAGTTTGTAGAACATCAGAAGAAATGCCTATATCATCTGTTGCTATTTCTTTACTTCTGCTAACATTTTCAGTATTTACAACGGCTTCAGCCTGTTTTACACCATCTGTTTTTCCAACAGATGAAACTGTTGGAGTCATAGCGAAATTAATTCCACTAATATTCATAAAACTGCTCCTATCTTCCCTTCTTTATTATTTTGTTAATATCTCTTAAAAAAGAAACGAGAGAATTTGTATCATCTAAATATCCAATAATATTTACAACATTTCTTGTTTCTCTATCATATTTGAATTGTTTCCCAGCAAGCATTATATTTTGTTCTATATAGCCCGTTTGTGTGGCATACTGATAACGAATATGTCCTTTGGGATTTATATAAACTTGGTGGTTCAAGCCTGATTCATCTTTCATTCCATTTATTGTCTCAGTCTCTGTAACATCAAATCCATCTTCCTCAAGAATTGCTGTTATTATTTCACTGTTGTAAGTCCAGCTCATTATTTTTCTCTCCGAAATACCATATTATTTATTCAACATTATATCATAAAGATTAATTTTAGGGACATTTTTTTTGTTAATTTATTGTTACTTTTTATATAAATTAATCATTTTAAATTTATTTTTAATAATTGATTTTTTTTTAGAATATGTTATAATAAAAAAAATGTGTCTTTTATTTTAAAAGACAGTAAAGTTATAGGAGGGACAAATGCAGTCAGTTAAATCGACTTCAGCAGCTATGCCACAAGCTCCTTCAGCTGCTTCCGTCAGAACACCTTCAACCCCAGCTAATTTAGCAAATAGCAATGCTGTACGAAATTTTAATGGTTTCAATCAGCCAAATATGATGCAAAATGGTCTCTTTGGTCAGATGAATAGGGCAGGCATGCCAAAACAAGCTAATGCTCAAAGACCTAATATGCCATTCCAATTCCAAAATGCAAATAAACAACAGCCTGCAACTGGATTAAATAAGGGAATGAATTCTGTTGCTAATTCACAAAATATGCAACAGTTGTCAAAATTGAATGCTCAGTTAAATGCTGGTCCAAAAGTTTCTATTTTTGAGACATCACCTTCATTGGCAGGTAAACTTCCTGAATATCCAGAAGCTGCTTTTGAAAGATTAAACAAAATGATGGAAGATAATAAGCAGACGAGAGATTCTGCTTCTCAAAAATTAAATCGTCAACTTTCTGATATGAAGGAAAAATTCTTTGAAAGTTATAGCTATAAGACAGAAAAAGGCGAAGATGGAAAGCCGAGAGTAGCAAAAGATGAACAAGGGCGTCCACAACTTCAACAGGGAAAAGAAACATTTGAGCAGAGAATAGCAAGACAAGATCATGAGGCTTCTGTAAGTAAATCTTATTCTGAATATTACAATGGTGTAAAAGAGAATTTCCTTGCAAATGAAAAACAGCAGATAATGCAGTTTCTCCAAAATCACAGAAATGAACTTAATAATCCTACAGTTCAGCAAGAACTTCAAAAAATGCTTGCTGAAAGTGAGAAAAAAGCACAAAAACTAAAAAGAGAAATTGATTCTCAAATGCTTGAGTTAGACCTTCCAGATGAAGAAATGAGAAAATTTGCAAGAGAAGAGAAGAAGAAACTCGACAAAATGGAAGATGATCACAAGAAAATGGAAGATTCTTCTGCTGAAGCTCATGAGTTGATCATGTACCAAGACCAGATGAATGCTCTTGCATTGGAAGAAAAAAAGAAATTGAAAGAGGCTTCAAATGATGAAGTTTTCTTAAGAAAACCTGAAGATTTCTTGAAACCTCCAGCACCTCCAACACTTTCAGAATTACTTCCACCTTATCTCGTTTCTGCTCTTTATAATATGGGCATTTATGCAATCGAATAAAATTAAATATAAAAATGGTGAATAAAAAAAACAGTGGTTGAAATTTTCATCCACTGTTTTTTATTATGTGTTATTAAAGGTTATGTGCTTGGAGTATTATAATTTTTAGCTCCAAAGTTTGGATAGCCATTTAAGCTATGTAGTTCTTCTCGGTCGTTGTAATAGATATTTTGTACATCCTTGAAAGAGTTAGAACCTATGCTTGTAACACTGTCAGGAATTGTAATAGATAAATTGACATTTTTGTTATTTCCAAAGGCTACGTCTCCAATTGTTTTTAGTTGTGAATTTTCTCCAAATGTTACAGTTTGAAGTGATGTATTGTTTGCATCTAATGTGTTAAATGCTTGTTTACCTATTGTTTTAACGCTATTTGGAATTGTTACTTTTGTCAATGCTGTACATTCTCCAAATGCTTGCTCTCCAATTTCTTCAACACCTTCTGGTATTGTAATTTCTGTTAGAGACTTGCATTGTTTGAATATACCAAAACTAAGTGTTTTTATTGCAGGAATTGTTACTTGTGTTATACTTGTACCTTCAAATGCACTTTTTCCTATAGTTTCTATGTTTTTAGGTATTTGAATTTCTGTTAAAGAACTACAATGTATAAATGCTTTTACTCCTATAGTTGTTACACTGTCTCCTATTGTTAGATTTGCTAAAGAAGTGCAGTTAGCAAATGCACTTTCACCTATAGTTTCTACTCCATTTTCAATTACAACTGTTTTTAATTTTGGACATGTTGAAAATGCGAAGGTGCCTATAGTTTTTATAGTTTTTGGAATTGTTACACTTTCTAAATATTGACGTTTGTTAAATAAATAGTTTGCGATGCTTACAACTTTTTTCTTTGTGCCCTTATAAGTATATACTCCTTTAATGACAATATTGGGAGAATCTTTATCTATTCCCATTTCAGTAAGTGTTGGGCTATTTAATTGAACACGATTTTCTGGAAGTACATCGTCTACTACAGTTACTGTAAATGTTGCATCTTCTTCTGTACCGTCGAGATGTACATTGACTTGTAAGTTTTCTGCTGCATCTCCACCAGCTTTTATTTGTCCCTTTTCTACTTCTACAATAACTGGGTCTTTTGAGGTAAAGCTTACTTCGTCTGTAACATCATCTTCATCGTTTAATTTTACTGTAATATTATCTGTATCTCCAACAGTCATGTTGAATGAATTTTTAGATAATGTGAGTACACCATTAACTTTTACATTAAAAGAAGTACTGTTTTCCACACCTTCAAGTGTTACATTTACTGCGGTTGTTCCAGATTTTGTTGTTGTTATTGTCCCGTCATTTGCAATAGTAATAATTCCATCAACTACTGGGTCAAATTTTACTTCATCTGTAACATCATATTCATCGTTTAGCTTAACAATAATTTGCTCGCTGTGTCTTAAATTTATATTTAGCGGATTTGGAACATCTGTATCATTTTTTAATATTTTAAGAACTCCAATGACATTGACTGTAAATTCTGTATCTTCTTCACTTCCGTCAAGGTGTACAGTTACTGTTGCAGTACCTGTTTTTTTAGTAGTTATATTTCCTTTATCAACAGTGATAATGTCTTCATCATCAACTATATATTCTACATCTTCAGTTACATCATATATGCCATCGAGCATGACAGTTACATTGTCTGTATGTTTAAGATTGACATCTAAATTTTCTATAATTGTCCCGTCTTTTAATACTGTTAGTCTTCCTGTTACATTAACTGTAAATGTTGCATCATTTGCACCTTCATACTTTACTGTTACAAATGTAGTGCCTGTTTCAAGAGCTGTAATAAGTCCATTTTCAACAGTCGCAATTTCTTCATTTTCTACATCATATTTAACAGAGTCAGTAACAACTTGTCCATTTAATGTAACAACAACATTATCTGTTTTTCCCATTGTGATATTAAAATTATCTTGTGATAATTCAAGAGTTGGAAGTGTTGGATCTATAGCAGTAACGATAAATATTTTGTCTTCTTTTGCTTGGTCATGATGTACATTTACTCTTGTTGTTCCTGCTTTAATAGCTGTGATAGTTCCATTTTTAACAGTTGCGATTTCTTCATATTCTATATCATATTCGACGGAATTAGTAACATCTTTACCATCCAAAGTAACAGTGATTTTGTCTGTACTTCCTACATTTATTTTGAAATTATTTTTAGATAATTGTAATTCTGATAAATCTGTCACTTTTACAGTGAATATAACATCATTGGCTCCTTCATATGATACTTTTACATTAGCTGTTCCAGAATTTACTGCTGTAATTTCTCCTTTTTCTATTGTTACAACAGTGGATTTATTATTTTTTTCTGAGACAATAGTAAATGTAGCTTCATTTGTTATTTCTTTTTCATCGACATAAGCTATTACTTTTTGGGTTTCTCCAATTTTCATATCAAATGAATATTGGGATAACTTAATTTCTTTGCTTATGATTGGAAATGGAGTATAATCACAATTACCACTGCTTCCTCCTGCCCCACAGGCGGAGGTAATAATTGCAATTACAAATAATAATAATGACATAAATGAGAATTTTTTTAAATTAGTCAATTATTTTTCCTCCTTGTAATAATGATTTAGGTGTTTGTTAAATTTACTCAAAAAAAGAGGACAATGCCATTCATGGCTTTGCCCTAAGTCTTGAATAACTAATATAATTATAAATAATAGATATTTTTTTTTCAATAAAAAAATATTACGAATATGTAATTATTAGGAAAAAATCCTATGAATTTTCAATGATATCAAAAATTCATAGGATTTTTAAATAGTGTGATTATTGTTTTTACTACCAACCCATTAATCCACAACAACGAGAACAAATTGGGAATGTACCACCACATTGTTTTAAAACTTGGCGGAATTTTCTGTATTTTTCATTGTTGTATATTTCGAGGATTGGGGTTTCCATTATATTTCCACAGATATAATCTGGAAAATCTCTACATGGGCTTACATCACCATTTGCCATGATTTCTGCTGTGATCCAAGGAGTTACACATTTTCCATATCCCATGAAGTTATCGGCTTCATTGTAATATGTATTGAGTTGGTCTTCTTTTAGATCAGGAATAAATAGATATGGGAAAGAATACTTTTTGGCTTTTATTCTGTGTAAAGCTTCTTTGAGTGCTTCTATATCTATTTCACTTACTGGCTGTACATAACTCTTCCAAGCTGTTGGGTTGCAATCGAGATATTTTTGGAAGATCTCAGTATGCTTTTGACCTGCTTTTTCATTTGTGAACCAAGCATAATAGACAACCATGCAATCTGCACCAAGCTCTTGACCAATGTCAAAAATTTTATCCAAAATTCCTGCATTGTCTCTTGAAACTGTTACGAGGAGCATTACATATGGAAGCAAACTCTTTTTGTCTTTTTTGACTTTTTGTATTTTTTCGATACCTTTTGCAAGAGTATCAAAACATTTTTGTGATCCTCTTATCTCGTTGTGGATTTCTTTTGTTCCATCGAGAGAAAGCATAAGAGCATCCCATTGATTTTTTACAATTTCTTCAGCACTTTCTTCAAGTTTGATTCCATTTGTAACGAGTGAAAGAGTACAACCTTTTTCTTTCATGTAAGATGTCAAAGGCATCAAATCTGGATAAAGGAATGGCTCACCGCCCCAAATGTAGATGATTGGTTTGAGATGTGCTACATCGTCAATCATTTTTTTGTATACTTCGAGAGGTACTACTTTTTGAAGTTCTTCTCTTGCTTTTTCGAGTTTTTCATGATTGTAGCCTTTTTCACCCCATTGACCACACATTTTACAACGAAGATTACACATATTTGTAATTTTTATGCTTATCTGTGTGAGAGGTTCACTTATTCCGTCATCTCTTTTATAGTCTTTTTCAACATCCATGTGTTTTCTTTTAAGACCTTGTAATGCTTTTGCTAAAATATGAGGAGTTCTCGCAAGTTTTGTCAAAAATGATGGTGGGAGAGAACTGTGTTTTGGTAAAATATTCATGAGAAAAACCTTTCTAAATTGTTCTTTCGTATTTGTTTAAATTTTTGATTTTACTATTAGGTCTATTAATTCGGCTTTTAAATAATTTGAATAAGCAACTTTTGTGCAGTGCAATACAACGAACTGCATCATTTTTTCTCGTAGTAGAGTCTAAAAAGAAAGCTATTACTTAAAATATTTTCTATTTAAATAAAATTAGAAAAATAAAAAGAGAAAAATGTTAAAGTGAGTGTATTGTACCCAAAAAGTTGCGTAAGCAGATAATTAGCCAATTATTTAATTCCTAATTTCCAACTTAATAATCTTTAAAATTATTCTAAATTTAATTATTTACTTTTAAAAAAAATCCTTTATATTTTTTCTAAAAAAGAATATATAATAAATTTTTTATCTTCTTCTAATAATTCTGATTCTTCTTCAAGAATTTTTGGAATTTGAGGAAGAATTTCTTTTAAATCTTCCATTTCCATTTTTTTATTTTCATCTATTATAAATTCAATAATTTTACAATAAATATCTTTTGGACTTTCTTTTTGGTATTCTTTTATAAATTCTTTTGCTTGTGGTTTTTCGTTATTTTTTATTAGTAAAATAGCCTTATAAATATCTTTTTTTAGTTCTTCTTTTTCAAGTTCATCTAATACAGTTATGGAATCATTAAGCATTTCTGCTTTTTCAAGATATTTTGCAAGAGTTTTAATATCTTCTCTATTTTTGTTTTTAGTTTTATTTATATATACAGTCTGTCTATAAGCAGATTCTACATATTCTTCAATACCAGCAAATGCTTCTGCTAAATATTTATATGCAACTGGATCACAGTTTTCTGATTTTATGTACTTTAATAGATAATTTGCTGATGTTGTGTAATCTTTTTGTAAAAGAAAAATTTGTCCCAATAAAAATTCTGTTTCTATATTATTTTGTTCCAGTTCTTCAGATTTTTTTGCAAATAAAAATGCAGATAGTAAATCATTTTGTTTTATGCATTGTCTGCTAAATTCTCGATAAGCATAAGCATTATTTTCATCAAGAAGAAGTATTCCTTCAAGTATATTTACATTTTCTTTTCCGCATTTTTTTAATGCTTCATAAGCTAAAACAAGTGTTTTAGAAGATTCTTTTATTTCAAAAGATTGCAGATATTTTTCGCTTGCTTCTGTAAACATGTTTCTTTCCATGTATAATGAAGCTAATTTTAAATAAGCTCCTGCAATGTTTTTGTTTTCATTACAGAATTTTTCAAGAATCTCTGTTGCTTTATCGAGTTTGCCTGTTTTGGAATATACTTCAGATAAAATCATGTGATATGTTTTTGGAAGATCACCTTTATTTGCTATTGATTCCAAAAAAGAAATACCATTTTCTATGTCTCCTAAAAATATATGCGTTAGTGCAGACAGATAAACTGGTGGGGTATCAAGTGGAAGAAGATTTCTTCTCATTTTGCAAACATAAAAAGCTCTTGCTTTTATTTTTTCAAAATCAAGAGTAAATGGAAATTTTATTTGTTGATAAAAATTAAAAGGAGATTTTTCTGATTTTATAAAAAGATTCCAAGTATCTATTGATTTGTCAAATTTTTCTGCAAGTAAATTTGATATTGCAGTAAAATAATATGATTTTGAATCAGATGGATTAACTTTAGATGATTTTGAAAACCAACTGGAGGCCATTTCAAATTCATTATCGTCTAAGTATAAAAGACCAAGCTTAAATGGAATTTCTGGGTTTGAAGGATTTTTTGAAAAATCATTTGTAAGTTTATTTATTGCGAGTGTATTATTCACTTTTTCACCTTCTATTTTTATTATATATAATTTATTTTTATGTATTTTTTAAAATCCTTTAAAAAATATATAGATATTTTTTTTTATATATGTTATAATAATAAAATTCATAAAATGTTTTAGTTTTTTTGAAAGGGTCTTATTTTTTGATGATTGGGGTTATTGGTGGTACATTATTTTGTGAAGTTGATTTTTTAAAAAATTCTGTAATTGAAACTGTAAAAACTTCTTTTGGAGATGCTGTTATCCAAAAATCTGAAAAAGTTATTTTTATAAATAGACATGGAGTTGATAAAAATACTCCTCCTCATTTAATAAATCACCCTGCACATATGGAAGCATTTAGAAAAAATGGTGTGAAATATGTTATTGGGGCATGTTCTGTGGGTAGTCTGCACAGTAGATTTAAAGTTGGAAGTATTTTGATTCCAGATGACTATATTAATTTTTTTTCTTCGACTGTTGTAAATGAAGCTAAATTTTTTACTCCTTCATTTTCTAAACATTTGAGGGAACTTCTTGTCAAATGTGGAAAAAAATTTTGTGAAGATATTATAGATGGTGGTGTTTATTTTCAGACAAAAGGACCTCGTTTTGAGACTAAAGCTGAAATAAGAATGTTATCACAATTTGCTGATGTTGTGGGGATGACAATGCCACAAGAATCTTCTACAGCTCAAGAATTTGATCTTGAATATGCTCCTATTTGTAGCATTGATAATTATGCAAATGGAGTAAGTAATTATTCAATCTCAGAAGATGATGTAAGAAAATTTTCTAAATTAAATGCTGATAAAATACGAAATATTGTATCTGCTGTTATTTCTGCTTTATAAAATTTAAAGAACGGAGCTTTTTAGATGAATCCGATTGCTTTTACACCTCCTCCGCAATTTAGCCATAATATAAGTGCAACGAGTGGAACAGAAGTTTCAAAATGCCCTGAAGAATTTTTAAATGAAGGTGAGTACATGTTTTATGATGTACTTGATGATGAAGAAGGGGAGGGGCTTAATCAACAGAAACATTTTAGTCGAAAAGAAATTATAGAAAACGATTTAAAAAAGTTGAATTTTAACGAATTTAAATCTCCACATTTTGATTTTTTGTATACTAAAGGAAGCGAAGCAGAAGCATATATTCAAGATATTGCAAATAAAAGAGAATATGCAAGGGAAAAATTATGTAGCTTTTTTCCTATAGCTCCTGATGATGCAAGGCATAAAATATATATTTTTGAAAATGATATTCAAAGTTACTGCCCAACTTGGGGGCATACTTTTGCTTCAAGAGCTATTCCAGAAGATTTAATGGCTGGAATTTTGTTCATGAGTGATCCTAAATCTTATGAAAATAATAATTATGGACATGAATTGACTCATCTTTTTGAGTTTTTCTTTCTTCCATTTTTAATGAGAGTTCCTCCTTATTTAAGAGAAGGAATGGCTGATTATATGTCAATGGATTCATGTAGCCGTCATTTAAAATTTATTAAATTTTTAAAAGCAGGTCTTGTACCTCAGCCATTTGTCATGACAGAAGATAAATTAAACAATCCTGAATATATGGAAAGTTCTTCTTTTATTGAATATATTGCAGAAGTTTTTGGCGTTGGAAAATTACTTGATTTTTATGTTGCTTCTGCTGTGCTTCAAAAAGGAGAGAATATAAAAATTGAACAATTTTCTGAGATAGTAAGAAAGTCTCTTGATATTTCACTTGAAGATATAATGGCTGGGTTTTATAATTATATTTGTAGTCTTTGGAATTGTGAAAGTGTTTCTGTACCCAAAGAAAGACTTACAGATGTAATAAATATTTTTAATAAAAGTTCTGAGTTTGTTAAAACAGAAGATGTTTATGGAATTTCTTCATTATATAGTGATGATTTTTATTTTAGAACTAAAGAACAACTAAAAAATTTATTTACAGACCATATGATTTCAATGGATGGATTAGTACCACTTGAATATAATTTATTTCCATTGGATAGTTGGCTTTATGGTGAAAGTTTTGCTTGTAAAGTTCTGTTTGATAAATTGGGAACAAGATTAAATAAAATTTTTGTCTTTGAAAAATTGTATGGAACTTGGCGTTTTAGTCCAAAATATGTAGGTGGTTTAGATTGTTAAGATTATAGAAGAAAACAATAGGGAGGAAGATATTTTGGTTAATATTAAGCATGAAGTTATAAAAGGAATTCCACTTGTTTTTTTATTTAAGAATAGTATTGAAGAAACTGCAAAGAATGGCACAGTGTTTTTCTTTCATGGGCTTCTTTCAGATAAAATGGGTTCTAAAAAAGAAGTTATAAATCTTGCTGAAAATGGATTTTTAGCTGTTTCTATAGATAATTTTGCTCATGGAGAAAGGCGTTCAGATGATTTTGATGTGAGATTTCATTCAGAAAATCCCGACTTTAACAACAATTTTATTGATGCAATAGAAAGGACAGCATTTGATGCAACAACAGTTGCAGATAATCTATTTAAAAGAGGCATTATATTTCAAGATAAATTGGGGATAACTGGCATATCAATGGGGGCTTTTATAACATATAAAGTTATATCACAGGACAAGAGATTTAAAGTTGCATGTCCAATTTCTGGAAGTGCTATATGGGAAAATATGGATTCAAGTCCACATTTGCAGGCAGATAATTTTTATCCTACAGCTCTTCTAATTCAACATGGTGAAGTTGATACGAGTGTTCCAGCTTGTGATGATCGTGAATTGTATAGATATTTAAGACCATTGTATGCTAAACACAAAGAACGCCTTGCTTATGTTGAATTTGCAAATCAAGGACATTTTATGTCAGATAAAGATTGGAGTTATCTTTGGCAAAATGTCATAATTTGGTTTAAGGAATATCTTACAAAATAATTTTACAGGAATTTTATTTTTTTATATTGAAAAGTTCTTTATAGAAATATCATTTTTATAAGATTTTATATAGATATTTTTTTACAAAAGGGGGCTAGAGATTTCATGAAATTAAGAAAAAAAAATGTAAACAAGGTTAAGGAAACAGCTGAAGGTATTAAGCAAAAAATTCAAGATAATATAAAGGGGATTTCAACTGATGATTCTTCAGAAAATGAAGTAGACATAAATTTTAGAAGAGTCGATATGACTGCGGAAGATACTTATTTTGCGGAAAAAGATAGAGAACGAATAGAGAAAATAAAAAAACAGAAAGAATTAGAAGAAGAGAAGAAAAAGGAACAAGAAGCAAAAATAAGAATGTGTCCTGACTGTAAAACAGAAGAATTAAAAGTTGTAAAGTTACATAATTTTCCTGTTGCTAAATGTAAAAAATGTGGTGGTATGTGGCTTAAAGAATCTACATTTAAGGCAATCATGAAAACAGAAGCCAATGTGATAACAAAATTTATGTCAATGTTTAAATAGTGAATATTTTTTATGCACTGTGATTATTTTTCACAGTGCATTTTTTTTATAGAAGGAAACAAAAAAATAAAAATAGAACTATATTTAAAACATTGTTTTAAATATAATTTGAAAATTATTTGAGGTTTACATCATGGAAAATGGAAATGAAACTAAATCAAAAATAATTGATGCAACAGTTGAGCTTTTGAAAAATGGAGTTGATAAAATAACTGTTAGAATGATTACAGATTCTGCGGGTGTAAATGTTTCTGCAATTAACTATCATTTTGGTTCTTTGTATAACCTTTTAGCTATTGCGGGGGATAAATTATTTAAGAAAATACAATGCGTTTTTGATATTTTAGATGATTTAAATATAACTCCTGAAATTCGATTGAAAAAATTTTTAATAGAATATGCTTTTTATGCTAAAAAGTTGAAAAAAATAATTTTACATACTTTTGAGCATGAAACTTTTCAGTTATCTGCTCAAGAATCATATTTTATGTTTCTTAAAAAAGAGGGATTAAAAAAGATACAAAATGTATTAAAAGAAATTACTAATAGAGAAGAAAATTTAGATGTTTTCTCTTTTCAATTTTTTGCTGGAATATTGCTTCCTTATATTGTTTTTAGTGATTTTAAGTTTTCTTTTGACTATTTAGATTTTTCTGATTTAGAAAAACAAATTGACATATTTTTATCTTTTATAAAAAAATAAAGTAGTATAAAAAAAATTGTTTATTTTCTGCTTACGCCAATTTTTGAGGTATAATATCCTCACTCTGACAGTTTTTTCTTAAAATAAGAGCTTTTTTTTATTTAGCTACTATGAAAAAATTGAAGCCGTTCGTTTTATTATACCATCACAAAATTGGCTACTGGTAAATTTTTTTCTTAGGGCATGTTGGTAAACTGCATATTAGCCAATTTTTGCGGTGCAAGTCATTCACTTCAGGCTCCGCTTCGCTCTATTTCCGTTCATTGACTTGCTTCCAAAAATTGTCGTGTAGGTAGATAGAAAATTAACAAATTAAATAAGCAAAAATAAAGTTTACCAACACGTCCTAAAGAAATGCAAAAATAATTAGAGACGAGAGAAGATGGAAGAATGAATGAAATTGAAGTTGAGTACATAACAAAAAGATTTGGAAAATTTACAGCTGTTGACAATATTTCTTTAACTGTCAAAAAAGGTGAAATATGCGGATTTTTAGGTCCAAATGGGGCAGGTAAAACTACTACAATACGAATGTTGTGTGGATTGTTAAAGCCTACAGAATGTAAGGGAACTGTAAATGGTCTTGATATTATGAAAAATTTTGAGCAGATAAAAAAGAGGATTGGATATATGTCTCAAAAGTTTTCAATGTATGGATATTTAACTGTTGAAGAAAATATCAATTTTTGGGGAAATTGTTATGATGTTAAGGGGAGAAAATTAAAAGAAAGAGCAGATTATCTTTTAAATAAATTGTCTTTAGCTGAATTGAGAAATACAAAGGCTGGTATTTTGACTGGTGGAACAAGACAGAGATGTGCTTTGGCATGTGCTTTAGTTCATACTCCTCCTATTGTTTTTCTTGATGAGCCTACATCTGGAGCAGATCCAATAGCAAGGCGTGATTTTTGGAAAATAATAAGAGAACTTTCTTCTGAAAATATAACTGTTTTAGTAACTACACACTATTTAGAAGAGGCTGAGTATTGTAATAACATTATTTTGATATCTGGTGGAAAATTGATTGCAAAAGGGACTCCTTCTCAATTAAAGGCTTCTGTTGATGGTAAAATTGTTGGAAAAAAAGAGATTACTCTTGAGGATTTCTTTATCTATAAGACGGAGAGCATTTACAATAGATAATCATGAATTTAATAAGACTTTTTGCTATAGCTAAAAAAGAATTTAAGCATATAATGAGGGATAGAAAAACGCTTATAAGTGCTTTTTTGATTCCTATTTTATTGATATTTCTTTTTTGTGATTCATTGAGCCTTGATGTAAATGATCTGTCTCTTGCTGTACTCGATTTAGATAATTCAAGTCAGAGTAAATATTTAATTGATAAAGTTCAAGCAGGTGGTTATTTTAAAGTTGTTAGATATTGTAGAAATTATTCTGAGTTGCAGAAGTCATTAAATTCAGGTGAGGCTGAGCTCTCACTTGTGATACCTGCAAAATTTGGGAGTGATTTGCTTAAACATAAAAGTGATATTCAAGTTTTGGCAGATGCTGTAAATCCAAGTAGGACAACGGCTGGAACATCTTATATGACTATGATTTTGAGAGATTTTTTTACCGAGATTATGACTATTAATGGTAATACAGTTACTGCTCCAGTAAATCCTGTTGTTAGAATTTGGTATAATCCTTCACTTGAAAGTAACAAAGCTATTGTTCCAGGATTGATTGCACTTATAATGGCTATCTTATCTGCACTTTTGACATCTACGACAATATCAAAAGAGTGGGAAAGCTCTTCTATGGAACTTCTTTTGTCAACTCCTGTTTCAAAACTCGAAATAATTTTTGGAAAATTTTTTCCTTATTTTATAATTGGGTTTATAGATATAACAATTTTAATTTGCATAGCAAGGTTTTTATATAATGTTAAAATAAATGGAAATATTTTTTTATTGGCTCTTGTGTGTATTGTGTTTTTGGGAGGAGTTCTTTTTCAAGGGCTTACTATCTCTGTAATCACAAAAAATTCTCTTGTTGCAAATATAATTGCTCTTTTGTCTTCATTTTTACCTATAATGATTTTATCTGGATTTGTTTTTTATATTCCAGGTATGCCTAAAATTATTCAATATGTTACTTATATACTACCTGGAAAATATTTTATAAATTGTGCAAGAGGTATTTATTCTAAAGCCTCTGATTTTAATGTTCTTTTTAACGATATTTTATTTTTATTGGTATTTAATATATTTTTTATCCTTGTTGCTTTTGTCAAGTTTAAAAAGAAAATTGATTAAAGAAAATAAATAGAAATGTTTACTCGAATCTGGGCAATTATAAAAAAAGAATTTATAAGCATAATTAATATGAAGGTTATTATAGCCATTGTTTTTGTTGCTCCTGTATTGCAGACAGTAATTTTTGGATATGCTGCTGTTATTGAGTCGAAAAATATTCCAATAGCTGTAATTGATAGAGATTTTTCTGCAACTTCAAGAGAATTTAGACAAACACTTGAAAATTGCGGATATTTTATTTTAATAGATGATAATTTAAAAGAAAGTGATATAGATAGATATTTTAAATTAGGCAAAATTTCTGGTTGTATTATAATACCTTCAAAATTTGAGCAGAGATTAAAAAAATATGGATCATCTGATATTCAGGTAAATATTGATGGAAGTGATTCAACTGTTGCAAATGCAGTATCAGGCTATATAAATTCTGCCTGTGCAAGTTTTTCATCTGTGAGTAATTCTGTTTCGATTGAGACGAGATTATTGTTTAATCCGACTGGTGAAAATAAATTCTTTTTTATACCAGGTGTTTTTGGAATGATATTAATGATAATAGGAATGCCTTTGACAGCTATTTCACTTGTTAAAGAAAAAGAAGAAGGTACTTTTGAACAGTTAAATGTAACTCCTATTCAATCTTATGAACTTTTGATTGGTAAAATTATTCCATATATGTTTCTTATCTTTATAAGCTCAACTCTAATGCTTGTCATTTCTCTTTTGGTTTTTCATCTTCCATTGAGGGGAAATATTTTTGTTCTTTATCTCGATATTTTCATTTTTCTTTTTGTTGCTTTGGGGCTTGGTATTTTTGTTTCTATAATATCGGCAACACAGCAACAGGCAATGTTGACAAGTTTTTTGATATTGCTTCCAACAATGCTTTTTTCTGGTTTTATGTTCCCCGTTGAAAATATGACAGGCATTTTTAGAATAATTGCAAACATAAATCCATTTTATCATTTTTTAAAGATAATGAGAGATGTTTTTTTAAAGGGTAGTCCTTTGGAATATTTAAAACCTAATTTTATCTCAATATTTTTGGCAGATATAGTCGTATTTTTTACATCAGTAAGTCTTTTTTCTAAAAGGAGTTCTTAAAAATGAAAAAGATAGTTGTTATAGTCATCGTTCTTTTGCTTTTAGGTGGTTGTATTTTTTTCTTTATTAAAAAAGATAGAGAGAAAAAAGATGTTGTTGTAAATTATATAGAAACATCTGGAACATTGGAAGTTATAGAGACAGATTGTTCATTTAAAATAGCTGGTAAAATTGTTGAGCTTCCTATTTTAGAAGGTGATTCTATTACAAAAGGTCAGTTTATAGGGCGTTTAAGTTCACAATCTATAGATCAAGAAATCATTGTCCAGAAAAGCTCTATAGACACTATAAAAGCTCAATTTCCAAAAATAGATATACAGATAAATCAGACAGATATTTCTGTTAAAAAAGAAATTGAAAATGCAAAAATAAAGGTTGATGAAGCCTATGCAAGATATGAAAGTATAAAATCAGGTTCAAGAGATGAGGAGATAACGAAAGCAGAACATCTTGTAGACCAGACAGAACATGTCCTGTTAAATGCAAAGAAAAATTATGAAAGAGCGGATAATCTATATGATAAAGGAGCTATTTCACAGCAAGATAGGGACAATATCAAGACAAGTTATCTTTCTGCATTTGAGGAAAATAAACAGGCAAAGGCAAATTTAAGTCTTTTAAAAGCAGGGGCAAAATCTGAGGATATAGAGGCATCTTTTCAAGTATATAATCAAGCTGTGGCAAATTATGAACTCACTTTGGCAAAGAATTTTGAATTGAAAAAGTTGGAAGAGGACAAAAAGATTTTGAATTCACAGTTAAAAAATGCTGAAGATGGATTAAAGTTGCTTGAAGTAAAAAAGTCTGATCACAAATTATATTCACCTGTTACAGGTACTGTTTTGAGAAAAGTCGCAGAAAAAGGCGAAAATGTAACAGCAGGCGGTACTGTTTTGACTGTTGGCAATTTAGATGAAATATATTTGAGGGGATATGTTGCTGAAACTGATTTGGCAAAAGTGAAATTAGGGCAGAGGTGTGAATTAAAAACAGATACTTATCCTGATAAAATTTATAATGGTAAGATAACTTATATTTCTGATAAGGCGGAATTTACACCAAAAAATTTGACAACAAAAGATGATAGAGTAAAACTTGTTTATAGGATAAAAATTTCTGCAGATAATTCTTCACGAGATCTTAAACCTGGAATGATAGCAGATGCCTTTATCTATTTTATGGAAGACGATAAGTTAAAATAAATAAAAATGCATAAAGAGAAATTAAAAAATGATTGAAGTTAAGGATTTACATAAATCTTTTGGAAATATAAAGGCACTTGATGGTATTTCTTTCATTGCCAAAGATTGCAAAGTAACTGGAGTTATTGGTCCTGATGGGGCAGGGAAGACTACACTTTGTAGAATTTTATCATGCGTTATGTCTTCTGATAGTGGAGATTGTTTTGTTGATTCTTTAAGTTGTTCACAACAAGCTGAAAAAGTTAAGCGTATAATTGGATATATGCCGAGAGATTATGGGCTTTATCCTGATTTAACTGTTTCTGAAAATATGGATTTTTATGCAGATTTGTTTGGAATCTATGGGAAAGAGAAAAAAGAACGAAAAGAAAAAATTTTATCTGCAGTTAGAATGGACAAATTTCAAAATAGGCGTTCAGGTCTTTTGTCAGGTGGTATGAAACAGAAATTACAATTGTCTTGTTCTCTTATTCACAGTCCAAAATATTTGATACTCGATGAGCCAAGTTATGGTGTAGACCCTGTTTCAAGAAGAGATTTTTGGAAACTCGTTGATGATATTTCAAAAAATACAACAATTATTGTTTCTACTTCTTATATGGATGAATCAGAACATTTTGACGATATGATTATTTTAAATAAGGGAAAAATTGTTAAAAATGGTACACCTGAAGAAGTTATAAAAGCTGTTCCATATAAAATGTATCGAATTAAAAGCGATCGGCTTATTGAATTTTCTAAAAAAACAGAAAATATGTATAAAAATATGAATCTCTATGGTGATAAAATGCATGTTGTTTTTGATGATAAATTTTCTCTTGAATCTCTAAAAACAGATGAATTTGTTGATTATAATATTGAGATAGAAGAGATTACTCCTTCAATGGAAGATGCTTTTATCTATTTCACAATGTAAAAAAGTGGCTGTGAAAAAAGTCCTAAAAAAAGAAAAGTAATTATAAAGTTAATTTTATTTATTTTAACGCCTTATTTTAATTAATTGTATTTTGAAATCTACCAAAATAGGCACTATTTAGAGGCAATGTCATTGCGAGGGAGCTGTGCGACTGCGGCAATCTAAGCCTGTAAATTATTATTTACTTAAAAATTAAGTCGATTGGCTCTGTTTAGAATGCTGTACTTGATCTATTTCATAAATTACTAAATTTAAATTAAGCGGTTGAGGTTGCCACGGCTTCCCCCTTGTGGGGATATGTTTTTAAAAACTCTTTAGAGTTTTTAACTATTTTCTGAGCCTCGCAATGACAAAGTGGAAGTATACAGGCATATATTGGATAGTTTACAGCAACTTGTTATTTACTTAGTTTTTTTGAATCAATTAGCACAACGAGTTAGTTAAATCACTTTTTCTATTGTTTGTATTCAAAAATTGCTGTTTTGAATATCTCATCAAATGGTTTCTTATTTTCTTTTGCTATTTTTGCAACACTTTCATATTCAGGATAAATTTTTTCTTGTCCTAAATGTTCACAGACTTTTATTTTTATATCTCCATATTTTGTCTTTACATCAACAGTTTTCCTTGGCAAAATACTTCTTTCCATTTTTTGCTTTCTTATTCCAATAGTTGTTGTCTCAGTAAAAATAATATCTTCCATTTTTGATATATTTTCAT